>JASFWR010000047.1:0-14672 GCA_050049155.1 Planctomycetota bacterium
GGGTCGAGGTCTAATGCGCCCCGACGGTGGACGACCGAGAGGTCTGGCAGTCGACCATGCGCCACGTGGCGGTGGAGGGTCGGTGCCACGTCCTGGCGGCGTGCCAGGTCCTCCGCGGCGCGGACCTGCACCCGGACCTCGGCGGCGCCGACGCCGCGCCGGACGAGCTCCTGATCCGGGGCGGCAGCGTCATCGTGGATCCCATGGGCGAGGTGCTCGCCGGGCCCGTCCACGGGGAGGAGGCCGTCCTCGTGGCCGAGATCGACCCCGGCGCCGTCGTCCGCGGCCGGTTCGACCTCGACGTGTCGGGCCACTACGCGCGCCCGGACGTCTTCGACCTGCGCGTGCTCGGCGCCGAGGGAGACGCTCCGGAGGGGACGGCCGAGGGCGCCGACTGAGCGGCGCCCCGGGCGGCAGCGCGCCCCGGGCCAGAGGGCGGCCCCAGACCGGGGAGCGGACTCAGGCCGGCGCGTCCACGCCGTAGAACGTGCCCGGGTAGAGGCCCTCGCGGGCCCCGGCCTCGTCCACCTTGCGGACCTCCGCGGCGCAGACCTTGTACTCCGCCGTGTCGGTCACCGGGTCCCCGGCGTCGTTCGTGATCACGTTGGCCCGCGCCTCGAAGAAGTGCAGGGGCATCCAGATGCACCGCGGCTGGACCTGGCGCGAGTAGAGGGCGCGCACCCGCACCGCGCCGCGGCGCGTGGAGACCTCGACCAGGTCGCGGTCCTCGATGCCGCGCTTCTTCGCGTCCCGCGGGTGCATCTCCACCCAGGCCTCGGACTGCTTGGCGTCCAGCCCGGACTCCCGGCGCGTCTGGGTCGCGCAGTTGTAGTGGTAGAGCGTGCGCCCGGTGGACAGCAGCAGCCCGTACTCCTCGTCCGGGAGCTCCGCGGGCGGCCTGAAGTCGACCGCCTGGAAGAGGCCCTTGCCCCGCAGGATCCCCTCCTCGTGCAGGAAGGTCGTGCCGGGGTGGTCGGTGCTCGGGCAGGGCCACTGGAGCCCCGTCTTGGGCAGCTCCACGGTGGCGTCCAGGCGGGCGTGGCTGATGCCCGAGAACTTGTCCGCGTCCCGGGCGAGCTCGTCGTACACGTCGGCCGCCCGGTCGAACGCCCAGTCGGCCCCGCAGGCGTTGGCGAAGTCGATCAGGATCCGCCAGTCCTCGCGGGCCTCACCGGGGGGCTCCACGGCCTTGCGGACGCGCTGCACCCGGCGCTCCGAGTTGGTGAAGACGCCCTCCTTCTCCGCGAAGACCGACGCCGGGAAGACCACGTCCGCGAAGCGGCACGTCTCGTTCATGAAGGCGTCCTGGACCACGACGAACTCGGCCGCGTTCATCCCCTTCTCGAGCTCGAGGCAGTTGGGCTCGGAGAGGACGACGTCCTCCCCCATGACGAAGAGCCCTTTGATGCTCTTCCCCACCTGCTTCATCATCACGTTCAGGTTGAGCCCCGGCTCGGGGGACAGCGTCGTGCCCCATGCCGCCTCGTACCGCGCGTGGACCTCCGGGTCGTCGACCCGCTGGTAGCCCGGGTAGAAGATCGGCGTCGCCCCGGCGTCGTTGGCGCCCTGCACGTTGTTCTGCCCGCGCAGGGGGTTCATCCCGGAGGAGGGCTTGCCCAGGTGCCCCGTCATCAGCACCAGGTTCGCGAGCGCGTAGACGTTGTCCGTGCCGTGGGTGTGCTCGGTGATCCCGAGGGTGTAGTAGATCCCCGCCTTCGCGGTCGTCGCGTACTTGCGGGCGGTCCAGCGGATGTCCTCCGCCGAGATCCCGGTGTGCTCCTCCGCCGCCTCCGGCGAGTACCGCTTCACGGTCTCCCGCACGGCCTCGAAGCCCTCGGTGTTCTCCGCGACGAAGGCCTCGTCCACGAGCCCCTCCTCGCAGATCACGTGCGCCATGGCGTTCAGCAGCCACACGTCGCTGCCCGGCTTCAGCTGGAGGTGCTTGTCCGCGATGGTCGACATCCAGATCTTCCGCGGGTCCGCGACCACCATGGTTGCGCCCCGGCGGACAGCGCGCTTCATCTCCATGGCGATGATGGGGTGCGCCTCGCTGGTGTTGCTCCCGATCACGAACAGGAAGTCCGCGTCACGGATCTCCCCGATCGAGTTCGTCATCGCGCCCGCTCCGAAGGTGGTGACCAGACCGGCCACCGTGGGAGCGTGTCACGTCGCTGCACACTGATGGACGTTGTTCGTCTTGAACACCGCCCTGGAGAGCTTCTGCACGAGGTAGTTCTCCTCCATCGTGCAGCGCGAGGAGCTCACGAAGCCCAGCGCGTTTGGGCCATGGCGCTCGCTCACGCCGTGCAGCCCGGCGGCCGCCGCGGCCAGGGCCGTCTCCCAGTCCGTGGGGACGAGCTCGCCGGAGCCGTCGCGGACCATCGGGCTCGTGATCCGGTCCTCGTGGTGGATGAAGTCGTAGGCGAAGCGGCCCTTGACGCACAGGTTGCCGTCGTTGGTGGTCGTCCCCGCGGGCGGGCTCGTGACCTTCACGACCCGGCCGCGGCCGTCCTCGGCCTCCGGGTCGACGTTGAGGTCCAGCTGGCAGCCCACGCCGCAGAAGTTGCAGGTGCTGCGGACCTTGGTGAGCTCGCGCTCGGGCCGCGCCTCCCGCACCAGGGGCATCTTCTCCCCCATGGCGCCCGTGGGGCACACGTCCACGCAGCCGCCGCACATCTCGCAGGTGGTGTCGAGGAGCGAGAGGCTGTCCGCCGTGGCGATGGTGGTCTCCGCGCCGCGGCCCGCGAGGCTGATGGCGCTGACGCCCTCCACCTCCTCGCAGTAGCGCGTGCACCGCGCGCAGGAGATGCAGGTGTCCGCGTTGAAGTGGATGTAGGGGTTCCGGTCGCCGTCGCGGCTCGCGCGCAGGGACTCCATGTGCCCCCAGTCCCGCGGCGCCTCGTAGCGCGCCGCCATCTCCAGCAGCTGGTTGGGCGCGCCGCGCTCCGCCACCTCGGGGTCCTGGGGGTGGTCCGTGAGGTAGAGGGCGAAGAGGGTCTTGCGGTGCCGGTCGACGCGCTCCGTCTCGGTGCGCACCTCCGCCCCGTCCTGGGCGGGCGTCTTGCACGCCGGGACGAGGCGCCGCTGCCCCTCGACCTCGACCAGGCACGTGCGGCAGGCGCCGGCCGGCTCGAGGCGCGGATCGTGGCACAGGGTGGGGATCTCGACGCCGGCGCGCTGCGCCACCTCGAGGATGGTCTCGCCCGCCTGGAACGTCATGCGGCGGCCGTCCAGCTCGATGGCCTTGGCCGCTCGCCTCGGGTGATCCGGTTCGCTCCGCTCGATCATGACTCCGCCTCGCTGGAGGTCTCCTCTTCGAACGCCTCGGGGAAGTACTTGAGGGCGCTGGTGAGCGGGAGCGGGGCGGCCTGCCCCAGGCCGCAGATCGAGCCCTCGTTCATCTGCCACGCGGCGTCCGCGGCGTGGGCCAGGGGGCCGTCCACGTCCTCACCGCGCGCCTGGCGCTCCACCGACTCGCGCAGGTAGCGCGTCCCGATCCGACACGGGGCGCACTGGCCGCAGCTCTCCGCCTCGAAGAAGCGCAGCTGCTGGGCGGCGGCCCAGCGCATGTCCACGGTGTCGTTGAGCACGACGACGCCGGCCGAGCCGAGCATGGAGCCGAGCCCGTTCAGGTGCCCGAAGTCGAGGGGATCGCCGCGCCGCTCGGCGGGCAGGAAGCCCGAGCTCGCGCCGCCCGGGCTGAAGGCCATGAGCTCACCCACGTAGCCGCCGGCCGCCTCCACGAGCTCGTCGAGGGACACGCCCAGCGGCAGCTCGTAGGTCCCGGGCCGCGCCACGTGCCCGCTGACGCAGTAGAGCTTCGAGCCCGGCTCCGTTCGTCCGAGGGCCTTGAACCACTCGCCGCCGCGCTCGACGATCCCGGGGACGCAGGCGATGGTCTCCACGTTGTGGATGAGGGTCGGCTTGCCCCACAGGCCGACCTCCACGGGGAACGGGGGCTTGATCCGCGGCATGCCGCGCTTGCCCTCGAGCGCCTCGAGCAGCGCCGTCTCCTCGCCGCAGATGTAGGCGCCGTTGCCCTCGTGGGTGTGGAAGCGGATGTCGCCGTACACGCCGGAGGCGTGGGCCTCGTCGATGAGGCGGCGCACGATCCCGAGGGGCACCTCGAACTCTCCCCGCAGGTAGAGGTAGCAGTCCTTGGCGCCGACCGCGTGGGCCGCGATGGCGAGCCCCTCGAGCACGAGGTCGGGGCGCCGCAGCATGCACTCGCGGTCCTTGAAGGTGCCGGGCTCTCCCTCGTCGGCGTTCAGCACCACGAAGCGCTCCTGCTCCGCCTGGCCAGCCACCCCGCGCCACTTGATGTGCGCCGGGAACCCGGCGCCGCCGCGCCCCTGCAGGCCGGAGGCCTCCAGGAGGTCGATGACCCCGTCAGGGCCGAGACCCGCCGCGGCCGCGAAGGCCCCGCCGAGGGGGGCCATGGGCTTGCAGAGGTCGATGGCGAGCTCACCGTCCCCTGCGCCCTCGGGGCCGACGGCGCCGGTCCACTCCGTGGAGCCCGGGGCCGCCGCGCTGTCGAGCTTCGTCCAGTCACCGCCCGCGGCCTCCACGTCGGCCACCGTCACGTGGGGCATGGTGCGCCGGTCGCGCAGGACGGCCGGCGGCACGTCGCAGCCAGCGAGGCAGGAGGCCTCCTCCACGGGGAGCCCCTGGGCCTTGGCCGCGTCGAGGACGTCCTGGGCGCCGCCGAGCAGGCAGCTGAGGCCGGTGCACACGCGGACCTTCGCGTCCGCGCGAGAGAGCATGTGGTAGAAGCTCCCGATCCCCCACACGTGCGCCTCGGGGACCCCGGTCTCCCGGGCGATGTCACGCGCCACGCCCTCCAACAGGCCGCCGGCCTCGCGGAGGCGGTCGGGGACGGAGGCGGCGTCGTGTCGGCTCATGGGGGTCCTGCGCTTGCGGAAGCCTGCGGCGCGGGCGGCTTCGGGGCGGGTGCCCGCGGCGCCGGCGCGCCCGCCCATTATGCGGTGGGAGGCCGCCGCCCGCCTCCAGGAGTCCGGCTGCGGGAGGGGGATTCCAGCCCCCCGTCGCCCCCCCGCTCAGCGCGGGACGCCCCCGCCGGCCCCCACGGCCTCCGGGAACAGCTCCGCGAGCGGGACGCGCTGGAAGGTGAGGTGGGCGCGGCTGCCCTCGTAGAGCACGCCCACGGTGTCCTCGTCGATCATGGTCAGGCAGGAGTACCCCGCCGAGCGCCCCTCGTCGAGCAGCAGCCAGCGCGCCTCCGGCCAGCTCTGCCCCCAGTCGTCCGAGGCCCGGATCGACATGCGCCGCCGCGGCGCCGCGGCGACCGCGGGGTTGGAGAAGAGGAGGCGGCCGTCCGCCTCGCCGCCGAGCTCGCGGCCGACGTGGATCAGGCTCGCCATGCAGACCGGCTCGACGAGCGCTCCGCGGGAGCTGGGGTGGCTCGACCACGTGGCGCCGTCGTCCCGCGTGGTCATGACCGCCCGGGAGCCGCCGCGGTTGTCGCGCATGTTGAGCATGAGCTCCCCGTCGCGGAGCTCCACCACCGCGGACTCGGTGGTGTCCGGTCGCGCGCCCGTACCGATGCGCCAGCTCTCCCCCCCGTCGTCGCTCACGAGCACGGTGGAGTGCGGCATGCGCGCCCGCTCCGGCGCGAGCTGGAACTGCGCGGGGAAGACGAGCCGGCCGTCGGAGGTGGTGATGCCGCGACCGGGCCCCTGGAGCAGGTAGGACCACTCGGGGTCCTTCACCATGGCCGTGAGGTTCCTGGGCGGGCCGAAGGTCCGCCCGTCGTCCTCGCTGGTGGCGAGCATCAGCTGCCCCGTCTCCTCCGGGGTGAGCCCGGGGCCGCTGCCCCGCCAGGCGCGGTTCCCGTGGCTCCAGACCGCGAGCACGTGCACGTGCCCCGACCCCCGGTCCACGAGCACCGCCGGGTCCCCGACGCCGTCCCCCGACCAGGCCTCCCCCTCGCCCATGGACATGATCACCTGCATCGGCGCCCACGTCCGACCGCCGTCGGAGCTCCGGGACATGCCGACGTCGATCCGGCCCGGGAGGTCGCCCCACCCCCGCCAGCGGATGTCGTAGACCGCGATGAGCGTGCCCTCCGGCGTCGTGACCAGCCCGGGGATCCGGTAGGCCCGGGACCCGTCCGAGCCCGCGGTCCGCAGGGCCACGCCGAGGCGCTGGGCGCCCGCGGGGTCCCCCCCCTCCACGGGGACCTCCACGCCGCCGACCCGCACGCCCAGCACCCGCGCGTCCACGCGGCCGTCGAGGTCCGCGGCGGCGGCGGGGGTCACCGAGAGCCAGAAGACGTTCCGGCCGGGGCGCAGCGGCCGCGCGCCGCGGACGGTGATGGGCGTCGAGGCGGTCCGGCCCGGCGCCGCAGGGTCGCCGAGGCGGTCCTCCGGCCCGAGGATCGTGTCCGGGGCGTCGTAGGGGAGCTCGGCGCTGCTCCCCCCCTGCAGGACCTCGACCCGCTCGAGGTCGGAGGGCCGAGTGGTCCCGAGAAGGTCGAGGCGCACGGCCTCGAGGTCGAGGGGGTCGAGCAGCCCCTCGGTCTCGATCTCCAGGGCGAGGACCGGGTTGGTGCGGTTGCCCACCAGCACGGGGAGGACCGGCTGCGTCACGCGGCAGCCGACGATCGACATGGGGCGCGCCTCCTCGAGAAGGACGTCGTCGATCAGGACGCCCTTGCCCGGCGGCGAGGTGCACCGGAACCGCGCGGCGACGGCGCCCGCGGGCAGGGCGGCGACCACCTCGCTGTGGAAGCCGCCGATGACCACCTGGTCGGACGCGTCCGCGACCTCGACCCAGCGCTCCTCCACCCGGGCCTCCACCACGAGCTCGAAGGGGTCGACGCGGGTCCAGCGCTCCGCCCAGAAGGACAGGCGGCGCCCGACCTCCGCGGGCTCGAGCTCCAGGGTCAGAGCGGAGGCCCCGCCCCCGGTCAGGTGGAGGGCCCGGCGCCCGGAGCGCACGTGCCGGTCCTGGACGAGGGCGTGCCCCGGCTCGGCGACCCAGACCCCCACCGGCGTGCGGAGCCGG
The DNA here is from genome assembly GCA_050049155.1 of Planctomycetota bacterium. GTDB lineage: Bacteria > Planctomycetota > UBA1135 > UBA1135 > Saltatorellus. The sequence continues at coordinate 7,027 of JASFWR010000047.1, forward strand.
TCGACGGCGCCCAGGGGAGCGTCCTCGAAGCCGTCGGTCCCGGCCCGGCCGGATGCGCCGGCCGCGGGGGACGGCGCCCAGCCCGTGAGCGTGAGCAGGGCGAGGGCGAGGGGAACCACCGTGGGTGCGTCCATGGCGTCGAGGATGCCCCGCCGCGCGGCCCCGGCGAAGACCCCAGGCCGTCCCCCCGTGAGAATCCGGTGAGTTCCTCCTGCCCCAGCGAGGGGCCGACCCCGTGGCCCGCACCGGACCTCGGAGACCTGAATCGGCCTCAAAGGGTGCCTGAGGGCCGATCGGACCGGACCGAGCCATCCCCAGGAACCCGCGAGACGGGTCCTTCGTCCGCAGTGGATCACCGGGCCCGGGCCCGCCGCCCGGGCCCTGGACCCCGTATTTTTTGGGGGGCCATCCGCCCAGCGGCCCCGCGACGCGCAGCCCGACGCCGCCCGGGCACACGCAACCAACCCGATCTTCTCCGAATGTTCGCACTCCTCACGACCCTCGCCCTCGCCGCTGCTCCGCAGGCCGTCGACCCGATCGGCAGCCTCCAGCGACTCTCCGTCCCCACGAACCCCGAGGGGCTCGTCGTGATCGCCGTCGAGCTCGACGGCCAGCCCGCGGACCTCGTCCTCGAGCGCCACTCCCTCCGCGCCGGCGACTTCCAGCTCATGGTCACCCGCCCGGACGGCTCCCTGGTCTCCATGCCGGCGCCCCGGCCCAACACCTGGCGGGGCACCGTACCCGGCTGGCCCGAGTCCATGGTGACGGCCACCATCAACCACGAGGGCCTCGCGGCCATCGTCTCGGACCACGCCACCGACCGCGAGTGGCAGATCCAGCCCGCGGCCGGGCTGCCCGCCGGCACCTACTCCGTGGCCCGCACCAGCGACCTCCCCGACCCGGGCGGCGTCTGCGGCGTGACCAACGAGCTCAGCATCGAGGAGCCCGGCGGCGGCCCCGCGACCGGCAACCTCGGGACGGGCCTGCAGCTCTGCGAGATCGCATTCGACGCCGACTTCGAGTTCTACCAGCGCAACGGCAGCAGCGTCTCCGCGACCGTGGACGACATCGAGCGGATCATGAACCGCGTCGACACCATCTACGTGCGCGACACGGACGTGACCTTCCAGCTGACCGGCATCGTGGTCCGCTCCAACTCCGCCGACCCCTACACGTCGAACGACGCAGGCACGCTTCTCACCCAGTTCCGGAACCACTGGAACAGCAACTTCACCGGCATCCGCCGCGACCTCGCTCACCTCTTCACGGGCCGCAACATCAACGGCGGCACGATCGGCATCGCCTACCTGGGTGTGGTCTGCAGCGGATCGAACGGGTACGGCCTGTCCGAGTCGCGCTTCACCGCCAACCTGACGAACCGCACGGGTCTCACGGCGCACGAGGTCGGGCACAACTTCAACTCCAACCACTGCGACGGGAACGGCGACTGCCGGATCATGTGCTCGGGCCTCGGCGGCTGTAACAACGACGTGTCCCGCTTCGGCAACCAGAGCGCCAACGGGATCCGCAACTACGCCATCAGCCGGGCCTGCCTCCTGGACCTCTCCCCGCCCCTGTCCCTGCCGGTCTCGGACACCTTCCCGACGACCCAGCTCAACCGCGACCTCTGGATCACCTTCCAGGGCACGGAGATCTCCAACGCCGGCGTCAACGAGCCCTCCGGCCCCTACTCGATCCGCCTGAACGCGGCGAGCAACGGGCTGCTCAAGGACGACCGCCTGATCTCGAACCGGCTCCTCCTGGCCGGCCTGAACAACACCACCGTGTCGTTCTACTCGCAGCACCGCGGGGTCCCCGCGGGCGGCGCCATCGACATCGAGGTCCTGGACAGCACGAACGACTGGCTCCTCCTCGAGCGCGTGGTGTCCGACGGCGTCGACGAGAACAACTTCACCTTCCACCAGGTGGACCTCCCGGCCGGCGCCTACCACGACGAGGCCCAGCTCCGCATCACGGCGGACGTCGACAGCACCTCCCAGAACTGGTACATCGACGACATCGAGATCAGCGACAACACCTGCGGGCAGGTCTCGAACTACTGCTTCGGCAGCCCGAACTCGGTCAGCATCAACGGCGCGGCCATCGGGATGACCGGGAGCACGAGCCTCGCGGCGAACGACCTGACGTTCCTCACCACGAGCTGCCCGACGCTCAGCTTCGGGATCTACATCTTCGGCGACGGTCAGACCCAGACCTTCCTCGGGAACGGCTTCCTGTGCGTCACGGGTAACCCGCTGTATCGCCTCGGCATCGCCCAGGCGGACATCTTCGGCACCAGCGTCTTCCCCTTCGACAACCAGAACCTGCCCGGCGGGCTCCTGATCAACCCCGGCGACACCTACAACGTGCAGCTGTGGTACCGGGACTCGGTCGGCGCGCTCTTCAACCTGAGCAACGGCCTCGAGGTCAACTTCTGCCCCTGATCCCGCGCTGAGGGGTCCGGGCCCGCGCTCCGGGACCCCGAGCTCATCCGGGAGCCCCCGTCGGACGCGTCCGACGGGGGCTCCCGCCGTTCGAGTTGGCTCCAAGAGCCGCTCCCCGGCGAACACCACCGCGGCGACCCGCCGCGTCCGACTCCGCCGCGGCCGCCCCCCCCGCATGGGCCCACCAACCGCCCTCCCCCATGAAGAAGCTCATCCTGCTCCTCGCCTCCCTGGCCCTCGCGGGGGGCGCGGCCTCCCTTGGGGGCTGCTCCTCCACCATCGAGAACCGTGACCCCTCGGGGGAGCGCTTCCCCTCCGTGGAGGCCACCTCCCTCACCGGCGACCCGGTGCTGATCCCCGAGGACTTCGCGGGGGCGCCCGTCCTGCTGCTGGTCGGGTACGTGCAGGGCTCCCAGTTCGACATCGACCGCTGGCTCTACGGCGCCCTCGACGCCGAGCTCGAGGTCGCCCTGCGCGAGGTGCCGGCGGCGCGGGGCGCGGCGGCGAGCCTGGCCAAGGGGTTCATCGACTCCGGCATGCAGCGGGGGATCCCCGAGGACGAGTGGGGCGCCGTGTCGACGACCTACGGCGAGGCCGCCGAGACCATCGGCCGCTTCACCGGGACCGAGCGCCCGCGGAACGCCCGCGTCCTGCTCCTCGACGCCGAGGGCGTGGTCCGCTGGTTCCACGACCAGGGGTACTCGGCCCTCAAGCTCAAGCTCCTGGAGGGCGCCCTCTCGGAGGTCCAGCCCCCCCTCGGTGACCGCGACGGCCAATGAGCCCTGACCCGATCCCCATGGAACGACCCTCCATCCGCCAGCTCGAGTACCTCGTCGCCGTCGCCGAGCACCTGAACTTCCGCGAGGCGGCCGAGTCGTGCAGCGTCACCCAGCCGGCGCTCAGCACCCAGCTCCAGCAGCTGGAGGCCCTGCTGGGCGTGCAGCTGTTCGAGCGGGACACCCGCCGGGTGGTGGCGACCCGCGCGGGCCTCAAGCTGGCCGCCGAGGCGCGCGCGATCCTCGCCGCCACGGACCAGCTCCTGGACTCGGCACGCGCGGAGGGCGAACCCCTCACCGGGCGCCTGCGCCTCGGCGTGATCCCCACCGTCGCCCCGTACCTGCTCCCTCCCGTGGTGAAGGCCGTACGGGAGGCCCACCCGGAGCTGGTCCTCCTGCTCCACGAGGACCAGACCGACCGCATCGTCCAGCGGCTCCACGCGGGCGAGCTCGACCTGCTCCTGCTCGCCCTCGACGTGGACCTGCGCGGCGCGTCCGAGCTGCAGCTCTTCAGCGACCCCTTCGTCCTCGCCTGCCCCTCGGACCACCCCCTCGCCGGGCGGGAGACCCTCGCGGAGCGCGACCTGGACGGCGAGTCGGTGCTCCTGCTCGAGGAGGGCCACTGCCTCCGTGACCACGCCCTGCCCATCTGCAAGTCCGCGGGCATGACCGAGTACGCGGACTTCCGGGCCACCAGCCTGGGCACCCTGCTCCAGATGGTCGGCGCGGGGATCGGCGTCACGCTGGTGCCCGAGATGGCGGTCTCCGGCGAGGCCGCCTGCAACCCGGGGGTGCGCTTCCGCCACTTCGACGAGGGCGGCCCCTCACGGGCCATCGGGGTCGCGTGGCGCAAGAGCTCGGCCCGCGAGGAGGAGTTCCGCGCCCTGGCGGAGACCATCCGCGCGGCCCACCTCGCCAGCTGAGCGGACCAGCTGAGCAGTTCAGCCGAGCGGGGCCCGTCAGCGCCCGGCGCCTGCGAGCCAGAAGTTCATCCAGGTGAACTGCGGCATCCAGTGGGACACCACGGCGAAGTCGCCGTCCCAGAGCTCCCGCCGCTCCAGGAGCGCCATCAGCTCGCGGTCGAGATGCTCGGCCGCGGCGGCGTCCTCCCGCGCCCTGAGCGCGAGCGGCCAGAGGCGCGACGCGTGCACCCCCAGGAGGTGCGTGGTCCGCATGGTCACCTCGTCCGGCAGGACGTCCCGGACGTCGAGCTCGTAGGGCGCCAGCGGCCAACCCTGGGGCAAACCCTGCGGCGCCACCGAGCCCACCAGGTAGCCGAGGGTCTGCACCCAGAGGAACTCGAACCGCTCGGGGTCCGCCGCGGCGGTCAGCTGCTCCGCCCAGGGCGCGAGCCGCTCGGTCCGCACGCGCTCGAGCCGCTCGGCGGCCCCCTCGGTGCGGACCCCGGCCGAGGCGAGCTGGTACCAGGTCAGCGGGACCGAGTTGTAGTAGCCGATGACCCGGCGCCCCTCGAGGGCGCGGTCCTCCCCGAGCTCGGGGAAGGCGCGCTCCTCGGCGACGTCGAGCAGGCTCCGCTCCACCTCGTCCCGGAAGCCCGCCACCTCCGCCGAGGGGGCGCGCTGTCGCTCCACCTCGGTGAGGAGCTGGAGGAGCCAGCCGAGCCCGTAGGCGTAGGTGAGGGAGCCCCGCTCCATCCGCGCCTCGAACTCGGGAGAGCGCAGCCGCTCGCGCTCCTGCAGGAGCGCGTCCTCCGAGAGGCGCGCCAGCATCCGCGCCGCGCGCTCGCGGTCCCCGTCCCTGCGCGCCTGGGCCAGCAAGGCCCAGTGGGCGAAGATGCACGAGTGCCAGTCGTAGGACCCGCCGAAGAGCGACGCCCCGGTCGCCTTCACGACCACGTTCGCCGAGGGCTCGGGCACGTCGAGGCCGGCCTCCATGACGTCCATGAGGGCCGGCAGGTGGAGGCTCGCGGTGGGTAGCACGGGGGTCTCGGGGTGACGCTGCGGCGCGCAGGCGGACGCCGCGAGGAGGACGGCGCCCCCCAGCCAGGACCGCCCGCGGCTCACGCCTCGGGAGCGCCCCCGCCCCGGCGATCAGCGAGCCCCTGCACCATCCGGTAGAGGGACGGCGTGAGGACGAGGCCGAGCAGGGTCGCGAGGATCATCCCGAAGAAGACGCTCACGCCCAGCGCCACCCGGGCGCCCGCGCCGGCGCCGGTCGCGAGCACCAGCGGCGCCGTCCCGAACACGAACGACACCACGGTCATCAGGATCGGGCGGAAGCGCAGGCGCGAGGCCTCGATGGCCGCGTCGACCACGGAGAGGCCCGACTCCCGCTGCTCCTTCGCGAACTCCACGATCAGGATCGCGTTCTTCGAGATGAGCGCGATGAGCAGCACGATGCCCAGCTGCGTGTACACGTTGTTCCCGAAGGGCGTGAGCATGGTGCCGAGGGCGGCCCCGAGCAGCCCCAGGGGGACCGCGAGGATGATCGCCACCGGGAGCATCCAGGACTCGTACTGGGCGGACAGCACGAGGAACACCAGGAAGATGGCCAGCAGGAAGATGGCGCCGGCGCCGCCGGAGGCCTCCTTCTCCTGGTACGAGAGCCCGTTCCACGCCACGCCGTAGCTGGGGCCGGGCAGGGTCGCCTCCTTCACCCGCTCGACGATCTCCAGGGACTCCCCGGAGCTGACCCCCGGCGCCGCGCCGCCCTTGATGGCGGCCGCCGGATACAGGTTGAAGCGCACGATGGAGGCCGGGCCGACACGCTCCTCCACGTCCACCACCGAGGCCACGGGGACCACCCGCCCGTCCGCGGCCCGCATCCGGAGGCGGTCGATGTCCTCGGGCACCGCGCGGGCGCTCGCCTCACCCTGGAGGCGGACCTGGTAGGTGCGGCCGAACTCGTTGAAGTCGTTGGCGTAGGCCGAGCCGAGGTAGGTCTGCAGGGTGCCGAACACCGTCTGCAGCGAGATGCCCATCTGCTTGACCTTCTCCCGGTCCACGTCGATGTAGAGCTGCGGAACGCTGGCGCGCAGACCCGAGTTGACGCGGGTGAGGGAGGGGTCCTGGTTCGCCGCGGCCACGAGGGCGTCCGCGGCCTGGGCGAGGCCCGCGATGTCGCCGCCGGAGCGGTCCTGGAGCTGCATGTCGAAGCCGCCCACCAGGCCCACGCCGGGGATCGACGGCACCGGGAACGCGAAGATCTGCGCGTCCGGCACCTCCTGGAACCGGGCCATGAGCCCCATGATGATCCCGCGCAGGCTGGTCTCCGGCGTGACCCGGTCGTCCCAGGGGTCGAGCACGACGATGAAGCTCACCGTGGACGAGCTCGCGGCGCCGTCGATGAGGGAGTAGCCGATGAGCGCCACGCTCGACCGGACCCCCTCCGTGTCCCCGAGGATCCCGTCGACGGTCTGCCCCACGGCGCGCGTCCGCTCCTTCGAGGCGGCGTCGGGCAGCTGGGCCGACACGATCAGGTAGCCCATGTCCTCCTGCGGCACGAAGCCCGTGGGGAGCTTCGAGAACGTGTAGCCCCCGGCGCCGACGACGCCCAGGAAGACCACCGCGCTGATCAGGAACTTGCGGACCGCGAAGCCCACCACGCCCACGTAGCCCCTGGTCAGGAGGTCCAGGGTCCAGTTGAAGCCCCGGTAGAAGAAGTTCTTCTTCTGGCTCGAGGGCCGCATGAGCAGCGCGCACAGGGCGGGGCTCAGGCTGAGGGCGTTGATCGAGCTGAAGACCGTCGCTGCGGAGATCGTGAGCCCGAACTGCTTGTACATGACCCCGACGAGGCCAGGCATGAAGGACGTCGGCACGAAGACGGCGAGGAGCACCAGCGTCGTGGCGATGATCGGACCCGTCACCTCCTCCATGGCCTTCACGGCCGCCTCCCTCGAGGGGAGCCCGGCGTCGATGTTCCGGGCCACGTTCTCCACCACGACGATCGCGTCGTCCACGACGATCCCGATGGCGAGCACGATCCCGAACAGCGACAGGGTGTTGAGCGAGAAGCCCAGGGCGGCCATCACCGCGAACGTGCCGATCAGCGACACCGGGATCGTCACGGTCGGGATGATCGTCGCGCGAAGGTCCTGGAGGAAGACCAGGACCGTGATGATCACGAGGAACGCCGCGATCAGGAGGGTCGAGACGATCTCCTTGATCGACGCGTTGACCACGTCCGCGGCGTCGTAGGTCACCTGCGCGGTCAGGCCGTCCGGGTAGGAGGCCGCCTTCTTCTCGAGCAGCGCGGCGACGCGCTTCGAGATGTCGATCAGGTTGGCGCCCGGCAGCTGGTAGACGGCGATGTTCGCCGCGGGGCGCCCGTCGAGGGACGACCCCATGACGTAGTTCTGGGCGCCGCGCTCCACCCGCGCGATGTCCCCCACCCGCAGGACCCGCCCGTCGTCCCCGGTCCGGACGACGATGCGCTCGAACTCGTCGACGCTCGTGAGCCGGCCCTT
>JASFWR010000048.1:0-14652 GCA_050049155.1 Planctomycetota bacterium
CGGCCCGTCAGGCGGCGCTGTCGAAGCCGTCCGGCCGGCCTTGGTTGCGAGTGTGCTCGGCGTGCCAGTTGTCGAGCAGACGGAAGAGGCGCATGCCATGGAGCGCCGCCTCCTTCGCGCGGTCCACCAGAACGGCAGGATCGTCGAGTTCGTCACCGGGGACGCACTTCGCGAAGCCGTGCAGCAGGGCGTTCCGCTCGCTCTTCCAGGTCATGAGTGCGGCGAAGATGTCGGGCTCTCGACGCCCACCAGTGGTCGCAGATCGCTCCTCGTACTCGAGGCGCTGGTGCATCTTGATCAGATCGTTCAGCGCGGTGTTGGCCTTGAGGATCCGCTTCTCGCGGCGCGCGAGGCTCGACAGGAGCCGGTCGGTGATCATCGACTCACAGAGGGTGATGGCCTCCAGATAGAAGCCTCCCCCCATGGCGCGCTCGTATCGCTCGATGGCGAACGCGTAGAGGGCCGACTTGTGCTTCGGGAACGACTTGTCTTGGCTCATGTCTCCGGACCTGGGGTGAGGGTGGACGCCGCGAACATCGACCGATCGACGAGCGCCCTTGAGGCCTGAGCCGCCGCGCACGGGCCCCGCGTGTCGTGGGAATCCCCTACGACGGAGGTTGCTCGCGAGCAGGTCTTCCGGCGGCGGCGGTTCGAGCGATGATGGGGCCCGCCGGTGACCCGGCTCCCTTCCCCGCCTGCCCCCTCCGCCAGATGATCCGAGACCTCACCACCGCCCTCGCAGGCGCCCTCGCGGGCGGCTGCCTCCTGACCTCTTCTTTCGCCGCCACCGGCGACGACGACCCCGCCTCCTGGCCTCAGTTCCGCGGGCCGGGCGGGCACCCGGTCTCGGAGGACGGGTCCATCCCGCTGGACTTCGGACCGGAGCGCCACCTGCGCTGGCGCGCGAGCCTGCCCGCCGGGCACTCCTCGCCCTGCGTGCACGGTGACAAGGTGTTCCTCACGGGGCAGCTGGGCGAGCGCGGGGTGGTCCTCGGCCTCGACCGGACCACCGGGCACGAGCTGTGGCGCCGCAGCTTCCTCGCGGACGCGCCCCCGGCGTACTCCCACACCGACGCCGTCCCCGCGGTGTCCACCCCGTGCACGGACGGGGAGCGCCTGTTTGTCTACGTCGACTCCTACGGCCTCGTGGCCCTCGACCTGGAGGGCCAGCTCCTCTGGGAGGAGCGCATGCCCCACCCCGGCTACGGCTTCGGCGTCGGCACCTCCCCCATCCTCGCGGGGGGCAACGTCATCCTCTCCCGGGACGGCGCCCCGGAGGCGGCGGTGTTCGCCTTCGACGCCGCGACCGGTGAGGTCGCCTGGAAGGTCGACCGCTTCGGCTTCATCGAGAGCCACGGCACGCCCTACCTGTGGCGCAACGCCGACCGCGAGGAGCTGATCGTCGGGGGCACCAGCCGGGTCTGCTCCTTCGACCCCGCGTCCGGCGAGCCGCTCTGGACGGTGAACGGGGTCACGGTCTTCAGCTGCACGACACCGACCGCGGACGCCGACACCCTCTACTTCGGCGGCTGGAGCACCGCCAACGCCACGGGGCGGTCCTTCTGGGACGCCGGGTTCGGCCGGTCCCTGGAGCTCTCCGACGCCGAGGTCGCCGATCCGAACCTCCTCTTCGATCGCCTCGACGCCAACGACAACGGCACCGTCGAGCTCGACGAGCTCCCCGAGTGCCGCGCGAAGGACGCCTTCACCTTCCTCGACCAGAACAAGAACGGCGTCTGGGAGCGGGACGAGCTCCTCAGCCCCCCCGGCGGGCCCAACATGCCCGGCGCCAACGTGCTGATGGCGATCCGGCGCGGGGGTGAGGGCGACGTGACCGAGACCCACGTGGAGTGGACCTGGAAGCGCGGCCTCCCCTACGTCTCGTCGCCGCTCCTGTACCGCGACCGGATCTGGCTCATGAAGGCCGGCGGCATGGTCAGCGCGATCGACGCCGATTCCGGCAAGCGCGTCCTCGACCGGGAGCGCCTCCCGGACCGCAGCGAGTACTACATGTCGCCCCTCGGCCTCGCCGGCCACGTCCTCGTCGGCTCCGCCGAGGGCACCCTCTACGTCCTGGACGCGGAGTCCGAGGGGCTCGAGATCGTGCACTACGTGGACCTCGAGGACGGCCTCTTCGCCACGCCCGCCGTGGTGAATGGCTCCCTGCTCGTGCGCACGGAGAACACCCTCTGGTGCTTCGGCGGCGAGTGAACGCCCTCGTCACGACCACGACCCGGAGCGCCTGCCCGATCCTGCTCGGCGGCCTGGCCGCCTTCGGGATCGGGTGCGCCAGCCCGCCCCCAGGGCCCGTCGCGGTCGAACTCATCGAGGTCCAGCGCGTCTGGGATCGCGCGCCCCACCAGGCGTTCACCGACCTCTGTCACCACGGGGACGAGCTCGTGCTCACCTTCCGTGAGGGGGACGGTCACGTGCACGGCGCGGCCGGTCGGATACGCGTGCTCGCCTCCAGGGACGGCAGGTCCTGGACCTCCCGGGCGATCCTGGAGGAGGCGGACATCGACCTCCGTGATCCCAAGGTGAGCGTCACGCCGTCCGGCGCGCTCATGGTCCTCGCCGGCGCCTCGCGCTACGAGGGTGAGCGCTGCGTGGAGCGCGCGCCGCGCGTCGCCCTCTGGCCGAGGGGGAGCGCGGCACCCGCGGGGTTCGAGGCCGTGCACCTCGACCCGGCGATCGCCACCTCCGACGACTGGCTCTGGCGCGTGACCTGGATCGGGGACGAGGGGTTCGGTGTCGTCTACCAGCCGGACGGCCCTTCGCCCGGTCACCACCTCGTCCGCACGCGCGACGGCCGGAGCTACGAGCTCATCACCACGTTCGACCACCCCGGCTGGCCGAACGAGGCCACCGTGCGCGCGCTCCCCGACGGGGGCCTGGCGATCCTCGTGCGGCGAGACCCGCACACCGCCCCGGCCCGGATCGGGCACTCGGCGCCGCCCTTCGAGGAGTGGACCTGGGCCGACCTGCCAGAGCACCTCGGCGGTCCTGAGCTGCTCGTCCTCGGCGACGGGCGCTTGCTGGCCGCGGGGCGTGTCTATCGGGACGGGGCTGCCCGCACCGCGATCGGTGAACTCTCCCTGGACGGCGACTTCCGCGAGCTGACCGTGCTCCCGTCCGGCGGGGACACCAGCTATCCGGGCGCCGTGCTCGAGGGCAGCGACCTGCTGCTCTCGTACTACTCGAGCCACGAAGGCCGGACCTCCGTGTACGTGGCTCGCCTCCGCATCGAGCGTTGAGGCGAGGCAGGGCGCGCCCTGCCTGGGCTGGCCTGCCGGCCGGAGATGGCGCCCGGCGGCAGCGCCTTCGGGAGGCGCGCCGCCGGGGCAGCCGAGCACGGCTCAGGGCATCGCGTCGAGCTTCCGCTTCGCAGCCTTGAACTCGGGGTCGAGCTCGAGCGTCTTCTGGTACATGGCCTTGGCCTCCTCGGTCTTGCCCGTGGCCTGGAGGTAGTCCCCCATGGAGTCGTAGGCGTTGGCCGTGTTCGGCTGCAGGCGCATGTACATCTTGAAGTGGCGACCGGCGCCATCGACGTCCTCCTGAGCCATGAGCATGTAGCCCATCATGTTGTGCAGCCCGCCCACGTTCGGCCAGCGTCGGAGCGCCCTGCGGAGGAAGCGCGCTGCCCCCGCCGGGTCCTCCTTGCGGAGACCGAGGACGACCGTGTAGTTCACCGCGAGGAGCGGGTCGTCCGGCGCGATCACGAGCGCCTTCTCGAGGAGGTGGAGGGCCTCGTCCGCGTCCTGGGTCGCCAGGGCTCGGACCATGAGCTGCTGAGCCTCGCCCTCGTCGTCGAGCGCCTCGACCGCCGCCGCCATCGCGGCTTGAGCCGCCTCGTCGTCGCCGTCGACCCACGCGCCCCAGGCGGTCCCCAGGTGCGCCGTGGCCATACCCGGGTCGAGCGCCAGGATCTTGGGGGTCTGCGCACGGGCGGCTGAGAACTCACCGTTGATGATGTTCCATGCCATCGAGACGTACTCGGCGCCCGCCTCGGGGTTGTCCGAGGTCCACCCGGCGTATCGGTTGGCGAGCAGCGGGTCCGCGCACTCCATCCACCGGTCCCAGGCGAGGCGGCCGTCCTTACGGATCACCGTGCCATGGAAGACCTTGCGCCAACGCATCCCGAGGTCCTCGTAGACCACCGAGCCGTAGACGCTGGCGCAGTCGCCGTAGACCTTCACGTCCTTGACGTCGCAGGTCACGGAGTCCTCCCAGAACATCTCCGCCCGGGCGGCGTCGAGCACCACGCGTTGGGGCGCCCCGAAGCCTGCGTTGAAGTAGGTGGACTCGTCGGTGAGCCCGGACCTCCAGGTCTCCAGTCCCTCCTCGTAGCCAACGAGCCCGGCGTGCCACTCCTCGGCGAAGGTTCGGACGCTCGCCTCATCGAGGGCTGTTCCGGCGGCGGGCGTCGTGGACACGCCGGGGTTGCTGCATGCGGAGAGGACGAGGGCGGAGAGCGCTCCCAGCGGGAGCCAATCGTTGAGCTTCATGTTCGTGCTGGATCGAGAAGGGTCGGCAGGCCGCAGGCTCGCACGAATCTAACGATGACTCCGAAGCGCGGGCGCGCCCTCACATCGCCCTCATCTCGCTCGTGGGTCTCCCCCTAAGGCACTCCCCGGAAAGGCTGGCTCAACGGCGGCGCCTGGACCGCTCGTGGTGAGGGAGGAGCTCCAGCATGGCCTGCCCCAGCCCCTCACCGATCAGGAGGTACGTCTCCGCGTTGCTGTTCCAGTGGTACGCCTGATTGGAGGGGGACTCGTCGCCGGGTCGGTAGAAGTCCTTCGTCCCCACGAAGCGCACGGTCTTCGCGAACTCGGGGTCCTCCGCCACCTTGGCCTGAGCGCGCATGAGCGAGAGGGCCCGCGGGTGCTTCTCCCCGTGGCCGCTCATGCCCGTCTCGGCGAGCACGAACGGCAGGTTCGGCGCCTCGAGCTCCTCGCGCACGTCGCGGATGAAGCACTTGAGGTTCTGCTCGTACTCGTCGTTGAAGGCCTGGTTCACGCGGTCGTTCCAGCCCTGGTGCCAGGCGAAGCCGGCGAGCTGGTAGCCCTCGCCGTCGTACCCCTCGAAGCGCTCCTCGAGCCCGCCGAGGACGGCGCGCACCTCCTCGAAGAGCTTGCGGTACTCGGGGCCGACCTCCCCGCCCGCGCTCGGCGGCCGGAAGTCCTTCCCCAGGCTCTTCCCGCCCCAGGCCACCTTGATGAGGAGCACCTGCTCCTCGAGGGCGTCGCCCACCACGTGACCGAAGCCCAGCTCCGGCCCGATGCGGTCCTCCCGGGCGCCGTACCCGGCCGTGAGCCCGCCGCGCCGCTCGAAGTAGTGGATCCACACGTCGTCGCGCACGGCCCACTCCCCCTCGTCCACCAGGTGGGCCCAGCGCTTCGCGGTCGCCGGATCCTTCACGAGGTGCTCGAGGCTGCCCTTGCCGCCGTTCCGGTCCGGGTTCGCCCGGACCGCGCCCGCCCCCTCCATGTTCGACTGCCCGGCGAGGATGAAGACCTTCAGGGGTGCCTTCGGGACCTCCGGGGAGGCTCCGGCGTGGACGAGGGCGAGGGGCGCGGCGGCGAGGGTGAGGAGGAGCAGGGTTCGGAGCATCTAGGGTCGTCGCGGCGGGGAGGGGGAGGCGGGCCTCGCGCCGGGTTCGACGCGCGGCGGGCGCCGGACCGTACCACGGTCCCCCCGGACCCGCTGGCCCCGCGGCGGCCGCGGGCCTAGCCTGCGTGCCATGCTCCGCACCCTCGCCGCCGTGTCCCTCGCCGCCGTCCTGACCTGCTGCTCCGCCGAGGTCCCCGTCGTCCCTGGTCCCGCCCCCGTCGAGTGGGTCGCCGGGGACACCGTCCCCTCCGGACGGCAGGGGGTCCCCGACGTGGAGGTGCTCGAGGTGCGGGCGGTCGGGAGCGGCGAGACCTGCGGCACCGGCCGGCGCGCCACCCTCGCCTACCGGGCCATGCGCGTGAGCGGCGAGGTGCTCGACCCGGGGGAGCGCCCCTTCAGCTTCCGGGTCGGCTCGGGGCGCGCCATCCCCGGCTGGGACCTGATGGTCTCGCGGATGTGCGTGGGCGACAGCCTCGTGGTGCGGATCCCCGAGGGCCTCGCCTACCCCGGCGAGGGCGACCTGCGCTTCGAGATGGAGCTCCTCGAGGTCCGCTGAGCGCCGCGCCGCCGGACGTCCTGGGGCCAGGCGTCAGAGGGAGAGCACGACCCGATCGCCCGAGACCGTCTCCACCAGCAACGCCGCCCCCTCGTCCGTGACCAGGTACAGCCCCGCTCCGCCCGTGCGGGGCGCGAGCCCGCTGGGCCCGAAGAGGCGCGGGCCGAAGCCCACCCCGGCGTCGGCGAGCACCGCGCGGTCGCCGGTGGCGAGGTCCACGAGCACCAGCTGGTCCGAGGTCGGGTCGCAGACCACGAGCCCGGTGCCCGCGGCGTCGAGGGCGGCCCCCGCCATGGAGACGAAGGGGTCCCCCGCGCCGGTGACCGCGTCCGAGAGGATCGACCGGTCCCCCGCTCCGGCTCCCGCCGTGAGCTGGACCCCGACCACCGCCAGCAGCCCCTCGTCCACCACCAACAGCCGCCCGGGCGTCCCGGCGTCGAGCACCGCGCGCACGGGCGTGTCCAGGGCCGGCCCCACGCCCGTCGCGCCGCCCGAGACGACGGTGCGATCCCCGGTCGCGAGGTCCACCTCCACCACCGCGTCCGCGCCGGCGTCCGTGACCCAGGCGACGGCGCCGGCCGGGTCGACCGCGAGGCCGAGGGGCTCCACGAACACGGGCCCCGCGCCCACGGCGCCGTCCGAAAGCACCGTCCGATCCCCGGTGGCCGGGTCCACGGACAGGAGCGCCGTCAGGCCGCGGTCCACCACCAGGAGCGCCCCGTCCAGGCCGGCCGCGCCGCCCGGCGCCAGGGCCTGCACGTCCGTGGGATCGACGAGCGCGGGACCGCCGCCCGCGAGGACGGTGCGGTCACCGCTGGGCGTGCCGAGGCGCAGGAGCTCGGCGGCGGCCCGGTCGAGGGCGAAGATCTCGTCGGCGCCCGAGGGGGCCGGCGCCACCGCGTGGAGGTCGGGCTCGCGGTCCCCGGTCCCCTTGCGGAACTCGTAGAAGACCGTGCGGTCCCCGGTGGCGAGGTCCACGGCCACCACGGAGGGCGCGCCGCTGTCGAGCACGAGCAGCCGGCTCCCGGCGGCGTCCAGCCACAGGTCCTCGAGCTGGTCGAAGGGCGCCCCCGCCCCGACGAGGCCCCCGGAGACCTCCGTGCGGTCGCCGTTCGCCAGGTCCACCTCCAGCACCGAGCCCAGGCCCGGGTCGCTCAGGTACGCCACCCCGAGCACGAGGTCGAGGTCGGCGAAGGTCGGGGCCGTGAGCGCGGGTCCGGCCCCGGTGACGCCGTCCGAGACGACGACCCGGTCCCCGGTCGTGAGGTCCACGGTCAGGAGCGCCCCGGCGCGGTCGACCACGTAGAGGAGGCCCCCGACCTCGTCGATCGCCACGCCGGCGGGCGACGCGAGGGCGGGGCCCGCGCCGGTGACGGCGTCCGAGAGGACGGTGCGGTCCCCGGTGTCCAGGTCCACCGCGACGACGGCGTCGAGCCCGTCGTCCGAGACGAGCAGCCGCGACCCCACGGCGTCCAGGGCGACGTCGGAGGGCGCCACGAACACCGGCCCGGTCCCCATCGCTGCGTCCGAGAGGACGGTGCGGGTCCCCGCGCTCAGGTTCACGGCGATCAGCGCCGGCGTCGCGGCGTCGACCACGTAGGCCGTGCCCGAGACCCCGTCCACGGCGACCCCCGTGCAGCTGGCGAGGTCCGGCCCCGAGCCGATCTGCGCGCCGCTCAGGACCTGCGCGAGGGCCTCCGCCGGGATCAGGCCGGTGATCCCCTCGAGGCCGGGGTCCGTGAGGACCAGCTGATCGGTGGAGGGGTTGAACGCGAGCGCCGTCGGGGTCACCAGCTCGCCCTGGCGCTCCATGTTGATGACCACCGCCTCGGGGTCGAAGTTGTACAGGTCCCGGGCCCCCACCCGGACCACCAGGTCCCCCGTGGGGATCTGCAGCGACACGCGCCAGTCGGCGTACCCGTTCGACGTGGTGGCCTCCACCCCGTCCACGGTCACCGAGGTCACGGACGAGGGGTCCTCGGCCGTCCCGGTGAAGACGAGGACGGGACCGCTCGCGAGGGCGCCGTCGAAGGGGAAGTCCAGCGTCGCCGTCGGGGGGACGAGGTCGTCGAAGATCGACGTGTCGAGGGTGCAGGCCGCGAGAGTCGCGGTGCACGCCACCAGCAACGCGAGGTCGTGTCGGGGGCGGGGCATGGGCCCATTGTGTTCTCTCCCCCGCTCGCCCTGCGAGGGGGAGGGCCATCAATCTGCGCCGCGGGGCGAGCCCCGCGGCGCGCGGCCGTCACTCCTCGCCCGCCGCCGGCGCCGCCTCCGCAGCCGCGCCCTCGGCGCCGGGCTCCGCCTCGCCCTCGGGCGCCGCCTCGGCCTCGGCCTCCAGCGGCTCGAACCCGAACTCCCGGCCCTTGTCCACGGCGGGCACCCCCTCGGCGATCCAGCGCGTGGCGGGACCGTCCATGAGGTGGTGGTCGAAGAACTGCTGCATGCGCCGCGCGAAGTCCTCGCGGTTCTCCTTGCGCCGGAGGCCGTGGGCCTCGCCGTTGTAGTTCAGCATCCACGCGGGCTTGCCGAGGCGGCGCATGGCCACGAAGAGCTCGATGCCCTGGTACCACGGCACCGCGCCGTCCTCGTCGTTGTGGAGGATGAGCAGCGGCGTGTTGATCTTGTCGGCGTAGAAGACCGGGGAGTTCTTCAGGTAGAGGTCGCGGGCCTCCCAGAGGGTGCCGCCGATGCGGCTCTGGGTCTTCTCGTACTGGAACATCCGGCTCAGGCCGCTCGCCCAGCGGATGCCGCCGTAGGCGCTGGTCATGTTGCTCACCGGCGCGCCCGACTCGGCGCAGGCGAAGACGTCCGTCATGGTCACCAGGTAGGCGATCTGGTAGCCGCCCCAGCTGTGCCCTTGGACGCCGATGCGGTCGGGGTCCACGAAGCCCATGTCGACGATGGACTGGACCCCGGGAAGCACCGCGTTGGCGCAGCTGATCCCCGGCTCCCCCGTGGTGTACGGGATGTCGGGGACGAAGAGCACGTACCCGCGGCTCACGTAGAACGCGTAGTTGATGGACGAGCTGCCCGCGGACGGCGTCACGTAGCGGTGGAGGTTGTCCGAGTTCCGCTCGTAGAAGTACACCATCATCGGGTACTTGCGCGTCGGATCGAAGTTGTCCGGCTTGTAGAGGATGCCGTCGAGGGGGACGCCCTCCGTGGTCTCGTAGTGCACGAGCTCGGCGGTGCCCCACAGGTACTCGCGCTGCTGCGGGTTGGCCCAGCTGAGCCGCTTGAGGCTCTCGAACTCGGTGGTCGTCGCCCACAGATCCGGGTATCGGCGGAAGGTCTGGCGCGTCATCACCAGGGTGTCGGCGTCCTTGGCCTTGACCGGGGTGCCGATCCGCTCGTCGAGCATGAGCAGGGTCGTGATCTCCCCGCTCGCGGGGTCGAGGCGCGCCACGCCCGAGGCCTTCGTGCCCTCGTCGAAGACCGTCAGCAGCATGGGCGCCGCGGGGTCGATGGAGCGCGCCCGGGGATCGAGCGTCTGGTAGCGGTAGCGGTGGCGCTCCGCCCGGCCGCGCTCACCGGTCAGGCAGCGCGCGGGCTCCTTCCCGGTGGGGTCCACCTGCCAGATGTCGAAGCGGTCGTAGAGGAGCAGCGCGGCGTCCCCGTCGAGCCAGCCCGCCGTCCGGTAGGACCGGGGCGGGGAGGGGGTGTCGTGCAGCTCGTTGGCGAGGGAGGTCGGGATCCCCTGGGAGAGGTCGACGGTGTCCCCGCCGGCGGTGGGCATGGCGAAGTACTTCCGCTGGTCCGGGTCCCACCACGTCAGGAAGCGTCCGCCCGGCGACAGGCTCGCGGTGCCGCGCACGCGCTCGAGCACGAGGCGAGCCTCGCCCGTGCGCAGGTCCACCACGTAGGAGTCACTGAAGCCCGGGGACTCCCAGGACTCCGAGACCGCGTACTTGCGCGAGGACGTCCCCACCGCCACGTCGCTGGAGGAGCGGCGGTCGACGCGGACGCTCGGCATGTCCTTGGTGGCCAGCTGCACGACCCGGCCGGCCTCGATGTCGAACAGCGCCTGGTAGCTCCGCCGGCGCTCCTGCTCCGCCTGGAGCAGCTGCCGCGGCTGGAGGGCGTCGTCCTTCCAGTGCCAGATGTCGAGCTTCACGACGGGGTCCTTCTCCCGCGCCTTCTTCTCCTTCTCCAGCTGGGCCTTGGTCTTGCCGGCGTCCTCGGGCCGGGGCTGCGTGCTGAAGAGCAGCCGCCGCCCGTCCTCCGTGAAGGTCGGGCCCGACGCGGCGATCCACCAGCCCTCCGGGATGCCCTCGGTCTCCGCGTCCGCGATCTTCGCCGCGGCCTCGTCGCCCTCCGCCCAGTGGTAGAGGGACATGCTCGGCTTCTCCGGGCCGTAGTCGTCACGGTCCGAGAGGAACGCGACGCGCTTCTCGTCCTCGCTCACGGTGAGCGCGCGGTAGCTGCCGCGCCCGGTGATCAGCGGGGTGATCTCCCCGGTGGCCAGCTCCATGGCGAAGACCCCGTCGTCCTCCGCGTCCGTCGCCGAGGTGGCGAGGACCAGCCAGCGGCCGTACTTGCTGAAGCGATGCGACGTGACGTCGGGGATGCGGCGCTCCATGCCCGTCTCGAGGTTCCGGAGCACGAGGACGGAGCCGTTCTTCTTCTCCCGGGCCTCCTTCTTGCCGCCCTTCTTCTTCTCCTCCTTCTTCGCCTCCTCGGGGGTCCGCGCCGCGCCGATGGCGCCGCCCTCGATGGTGTAGGCCTCGGACATCTCCGAGGCGCCCTTGCGGGCCGCCGCGCCGTCGTCACCGGCGGACGGCGAGTAGGCGACCCAGCCCGACGCCTCCTCCGGGAGGTCGAACGAGCCGACGTCCGGGAGGGTCACGGTGCGCTCCGTCTCCAGGTCCAGGATCTCCAGGCGGGAGGCGCCGCGCCGGCGGCCCTCGTCCTCACCGTCCTTCGACTCGGGACGCACCGTGTAGAGGGCGTACCGGCTGTCGCGGGTGAACCGGGCCGACCCACCCCGCTCCACGACGAACTGCTCCTGGGTCGCGATCCGGCGGATGGTCAGGGTGCCGTCCCCCTCGGCGGGCCGGGTCGTGAAGGCGACCCAGGCGCCGTCCGCCGAGAGACCGGAGGTGCGCACGGAGCTCCAGCGCGAGTAATCCTCGTGCTCGAGGGCGCGGCGACCGACCTCGTCCTGGAGCGCCGGGGCGAGGGGCGCCAGGGCGCAGGCGAGGAGCGGGAGGAGGAGCACCGGAGAGAGGAGGACGCGACGCATGGTGGGATCGCAGCGGCTACGGCCGCGCGTTCGAGGAGAGCAGGAGGGCGGGCGCGACGGCTTCCAGTCCCGATGCGCCAGGGCCCTCCGAGCATAGTCGGGGCCCGCGGATCCAGGGGACGCGTGGGGCCGGCGGCACGCCGCGCTGCTCAGGTCTGATACGCCCCTTACGAAGGCAGCGGGGGCGGCGGACCCGGGATGGGACGGCGCGGGTGAGCGGGGCCGGTTGAGGCGGGCCGATCGAGATGGACCTGTCGAGACGGACCAGGTGACACCGACCGGGTGACCCCGACCGGTCGGGCCCGCGTCAGAGCTCCTCGACGTCGGTGCCCTCGAGCCGGAAGCACCCCGCGGCGTACCCCGCGCCGTCGTCGATGCCCTCGATGCGCAGGGTGCCCCGGACGCTGACCGCGACGAAGGGGTAGTAGGCCGAGCCACGACCCTCCTCCATGGAGACGTGGATCCACTCGTCCGGCTGGGGCGCGCCGCCGAAGCAGCACGCCAGGAGGTCGCGCACGAGCATGAACTCGGTGACCTCTCGCCGCTGCCACTCCTCCGGGATCATGTACCCGACGATCTCCACGCGCTCGCCGTCCAGGGCGGCCACCGCGTCGGGGAAGCGCACCACGCCGCGCATGAGGTCGTCCATCACCCCCTCGAAGGTCTCGTCGTCGAGGGCATCCAGAGAGAGGTGGCGGAAGCGCAGGCCGAGGTGCCCGTCGGCGCCGCGCCTCGGCGCCCCCCCGCCGTCCGGCCGCGCCGCCTCGCGGCGCAGCCGCGCGATGGCGAGCTGCCGGATCGTCTCGTCCGGCAGGTCCATCATCTGCGTCTCCTCGTCCCTCGCCAGGCCCATGGAGGCGAGGAGCTCGTCGATGGGCATGGTCTCGTAGGCCGCCGCCAGGGCCTCGAGCTCGGGGTCGGGCCCGGAGTTGGACGCGGAGTCGGACGCGGCCGCCGACAGCTCGCGCTCCACCACCACGTCCGGCAGGGCGTCGTCCTCGCTGCCGTCCAGGGCGCCGCCGTCGAAGGTGAGCTCCGCCGCGCCGCCCGCCGGCGGCGTCTCGCCCTGGCAGGCCAGGGCGCACGCGCTCGCGAGCAGCGCGAGCCCGAGGAGGGTCGAGGGGAGCGCGCTCATGAGCCCTGGGCCAGGGTCCGGGAGGGTTCGACGGCGTAGGCCTTCAGGGCCGGGATCGCCCCGGCGGCGAGGCCCACGAGGAGCATCCCCAGGGGCGTCCACAGGTGCACCGAGGTCGCCGCGCCGTCGGAGAGGAGGACGCCGGTGGTCGTGAGGAGCGTCTCCCCCACCCGGCGCAGGATGGCCCACTCGACGACGAAGCCGAGGGCCGCGCCCAGGAGCGCGATCAGGCCCGCCTCGCCCACGACGACGCTGACCACGGTGGCGCGGCTCGCGCCCAGGCTGCGCAGGATGGCGAGCTCGCGGCGCCGCTCGTTCATGGTGTTGTGGAGGCTCGCGAGCAGCGCGCCGCCGGCGACGACGACCACCATCACGGCCACGATGCGCAGCACCTCGATGGCCCAGAACAGCTTCCGGTGGAGGTCCGCCATGACCTGGGCGATGGGCCAGGCGAGGGTCGCGCGGTCGCCCGCCACGTTGATCTCGTGGTTGAGGCGGAGCCCCGGGTTGACCCCGCCCCTGCGGAAGCGGAGCAGGACCGCCGACACCTCCTTGTGCTCGTCCGGGATGGCCACCTCGCGGAAGCTCTCCGCGTCGACCGCCTCGCCCGTCCCCCGGAGCTCGTGCCCGTCCATCCGGAAGACGCCCTCGATCGGGATGAAGATCGCGCGGTCGTCCGGTCCGCCCGTCGGCGCCATGACCCCCGACACGACGTAGGGCGTGTCGTGCCGCCGCGGGTCGTCCGGGTCGTAGGTGAGGCCGTGGCTGGGCTGGAAGACGCTGCCCCGCACGAGCCCGGTCTCCCGCGCCACGGCGGCGCCGACCACGGCCTGCCGCTTCGAGGCGTCGAACCAGGCCCCCGGCGCCAGGACCGCCCGGCCGGCGAAGGCCTCGAGGGTCGTCCCGATGATCCGGTGGCCGCGGAAGTTGTCCCCCAGCGCGTACGGCACCGCGCGCTCCACGCCCGGGTCCTCCGCGATCGCCCGGTACATGGACCAGGGCAGGTTCCCCTGGGAAGCGTCGAGGTGGAAGAGGGTGTTGAGCACCAGCTGCCCCTGGCCGCCCGGCGGGCCGAGGATCGCGTCGTAGTCCGAGCTGGAGCCCGCGAAGGCGTCGGAGGTGGCCGAGTGGATGGCGAGCACCGCCATCACGAGCCCGCTGGCGAGGGCGCCCGCCCCGACGGTGATCGCCGTGGACAGGGCGTGCTCGCGCATGGAGCGCGTCACGATCAGGAACCAGCTGGAGAGCGCACGGGGCACGCCTCGATCCTACCCGGCGCCCGCCGCCCCCCGGCTGTACAGGTCGCGCAAGCGGCGGGCGAGGTCCGGGGCGCGCGGATACCATCGGGGCCTCGCCGGCCCCTCCTTCCGCCGGCCCCCCACGCCCCGCAGCGGGCCTGCCTCTCCAACCCCACCCTCCGATGCGCCTCCTCCCCTTCTCCACACGGACCCTCCTCGTCCCGCTGCTCCTCCTCGCGCCCGCCACCGCGAGCGCCCAGGAGGCGGAGGCCGAGGCGGCCCCCGACGAGACGACCCCCATGGAGGAGGTCATCGCCGCGATCATCGACGAGGGGAAGAACAACTCCCAGGTCTGGGAGACCCTCACCTACATCAGCGAGGAGATCGGCCCGCGGCTCACGGGCTCCTCGGCCCTCGAGCGCGCCAACGTCTGGTCCAGGGATCGCTTCACCGAGCTCGGCCTCACCGGCGCTCGCCTGCACCGCTGGGGCGAGGTCCCCGTGCGCTTCGACCGCGGCCCGAGCTCGGTCACCATGGTGACCCCGGTGGAGCGAGAGATCGAGTTCACGACCCGCGCCTGGGGCGCCGGGACCGACGGCCCGGTCCGCGGGCGTGTGGTGAAGGAGCCCCGCACCATGGAGGAGCTGGAGGCCGTCCGCGACCAGCTGAACGGGGCCTGGCTGCTCTCGAAGCAGGAGCGGCGGCGCCGCAACCGCGACCGGGACGAGGCCAAGGCGGAGCGGGAGGAGCGCCGCGAGGTCCGCGAGGCCCTCGAGGAGTTCGAGTTCCTCGGGAAGCTGACCGGGAGCTCGCGCGACGAGATCACCACCGGCGGCGTGCGCGGGTGGCGTGAGCTCACCATGGAGACGCT
>JASFWR010000305.1:0-4656 GCA_050049155.1 Planctomycetota bacterium
AACGCGCGCCCGCCCCGGCGAGGCCGGGGCGGGCGCGTCCGTGTCACTCCCGCGGATCAGCGGAAGAGCATCGTCACGCCGTTGGTGAAGTTCGAGGTCGGGCCGCCGCCACCGGTGCCGGTGTCGCGGTGCCAGGCCTGGAACTGCCAGGTGTCGCCGGCGGCCGCTGCCACGAAGCCCGTGGGCTGGGGCAGGTTGGTCGGGTCGATCTCGAGCTCGAAGGCGCCGTCGGTGCCGGAGCTCAGGATCTCACCCGCCGCCACGTAGCGACCGATGGAGCCGCCCACCAGCAGGACGCCCTCGCTGCCACCCGGGTTCGGGACGTTGTTGAAGTCCGGACCGCAGATGAAGAAGCCGAAGGAGCCGGCCGGCAGGGCCGAGGCGCTCAGGATCTTGGTGGTCACGGTATCGCGCTCCCCGTACATGGTCAGGAAGCTGCGGTCGCCGGTGCTGTTGGCGTTGCCGTAGCCGTACTGGAAGGCCTGGGCGAAGGGGGCGGAGGCGGTGAAGCGAGCGCCGTGGGCGTCCATGTCCGTGCCGTTGAACTCGGACCAGCCGAGACCGAGGTAGCGGCTGGAGAGGAGGCCGCCGGAGAAGCGGGAGGCCATGGGGATGTCCGTGAACAGCGTGGGCGTCTCCGAGACGATCGTCCGCCGCTCCGAGATGGCGATGAAGCGGCCCTCGGTGAGGTCGAAGGTCGTGATCAGGGCCGTCGGGCTGCTGAAGCCGTCGCTCTCGACGTAGGTCACGACGAAGTCCTCGGCGGTGGTGCCGATGCGCGCCCGGCCCTGGGTCATGTCCAGGTCCGCGTGCTCACGCCGCTGCAGCTCGATGGGCTGGAACCCGCTGACCCGGACGTTGTTGCGGCAGAAGATCACCAGGGTGTCCTCCTGCGGCGAGGGGGTGCGCTCGAAGGTGATGGCGTAGGTCGGGTCGTAGCCGTCCAGGTCGAGGGCGTCGGACACGTCGATGTCGGACACGTTGTCCCCGAGCGGGGCCTCCCAGAGGTCGGCCGGGGTCTCGAGGATCCCGCCGCCAGCGTCGAACCGGGTGCCTCGCACGGACTCCCGGCCCGTGGCGTTGTCCACGGAGCGGTAGGCGATGTTCCAGGCGTTCACCGCGGAGGGGTCCCCCGTGGACTGGGAGATCACGACGTTCGTGCGCGTGGCGGAGCCGCTGTCGAAGAAGGACACCATGCCCATGGTCCCGTCGGCCTCGACGGTCCGCAGGCGCGGCTGGGTCGAGCTGGCGAACTCACGCTCCCAGACCACGGCGAAGACCGTGCCCGGGGTGCTGGAGCTGTTGCCGCCGACGTCCGGGCGGAAGTTGTCCCAGGAGCTGGTGGCCTCACCGATCAGGAGGATGGGCCCGAGGGTGTCACCGGGGACGTCCAGGATGCGCCCGACGATCTCGCTGTAGCCGGTGACAGGGTTGACCCGCTGGGCGACGATGAGGTTCTTGTCGGCGCTGTGGAGGTTGGCGATGGCGGGGTTGGCCCAGTCCTCGCTGCTGGAGTCGATGTAGCGGGCGTGCAGGAAGGCCCCGTTGCTGCGGAAGGTGGTGCAGTAGATGTCCGTGTCCGACCCGGAGAACACGTCCTCGTACACGTAGGTGTAGGAGTCGGTCTCCCGGTCGTAGGCCACCTCGATGTCCTTCTGGTCGCTGCCGTAGTTGTCCACCACGAAGGTGGAGAGGACCGGGTCGACGACGATCGGGCCCTGGGCCGCGCGGAGGAAGTCCGAGGACACGGTCAGCGAGAGCTTGTCCCCGAGCAGGCGGGCGGGGACCTCGGCGGTCCGGCCCGCGCCGTCGAGGACGATCGCGGCGCTGTAGGTCATGCCGCCGCGGGCGCCGGCGAACTGGAAGCCCGCGCCGTCGGCGTGCTTCTGGAGGTCGCTCTTCACGTCGAGCTCGAGCACGAGGTCGCCCTCGGCGCCGGCCGCGTCGAGCACGAAGGACTGCTCGACCCAGTCGTGGCCGATGTCGTAGACGACGTCCACGGGGCCGCGGTCGAGGACGAACCGGTCGCCGTCACGGCGGACCTGGGCGTCCTCGTCGAGGTCCAGGGCGCGGCCGCCGAGCGACGCCGAGTCGAGGCGGAAGGTCACCGGCCAGTTGCGCTCGGCGTCGGCGCCGAGGAAGGGGATGAAGGTGAAGCCGCCCTTGGCGGCGCAGGCCTTGTAGTCGTGGCCGCGGACCCAGGTGCCGCCCTCCTGCTCGCTGTAGTGGATCCGCGAACGGTCGGGGGCGAAGCTGGCCGTGGGGGCCGGGGCGTTGGTGATCTCCTCGTCGGAGAGACCGGTGAAGAGCTCGGGGCTCTGGGGGTCCAGGGTGCGTCGACCGATGGGGGCGGGGCTCGCGTGATCGAGGCCGTGGGTCATGCCCGCCCGGCGGACCGCGGGGGCGGCGCCGGTCTCGGTGACGTCCTGGCCGAGGCCGCGGGCGGTCTCGTGGGACGGGGGGAGCTGCTCCGCGGTGCGCTGACCGAAGGCAGGGATCGCCGCGAACGCGGCGACGGCGAAGAGGGTGGAGGTGTGGAGGCTGAGGTTCATCGGACTGTTGGATGTCGTTGGATGGAGTTGGGGTTGGGGGTGGGCCGAGCGGCCCGTACACCCCCAAGTGCGCCCCACCGCGGCGCGCGGACATCGACCCGACGAATTCATGGAGCGGCCCCTAAGGGGCTATGCAGGCGTGGCTTGTGACTGCAGGAGGCCTCTCGAGCCGTGGCGTGGGCGCCTCGCCCCGCGCCCACGCCCCATCCATGCAGGAGCCCCCCGCGCCCATGGGGGCGTGGGGGGCTCCGCCGGGCGCGGGGCGCCCGGGGCTCAGCGGGTGCGCTCGAGGGCGTCCAGCGGGTCCCCGACCTCCTGCTCGACCTGGAGCTCGCCCGCCCCGAGGTCGACCCTGAGGACGCGGCCCCGCTCGAGGTCCACGGGGAGCGGGTCGCCGTCCAGGTGGAGGGTGAGGGTCTCGGCGAGGGGTGCCCCGGACGCGAACGTGCGCTCGTGGATCGCGACGACCTCGTGGCCGTGCGAGGTGGAGCGCAGGGTGATCTCCGAGAACCGGAATCGCTCGGAGCCTCGCACGGCCCCCCGGCTCCTCGTCGCGGCGGTCTTGGTCGCCGTGCTCCGGCGTACGGCGTCCCTGTGGTCGTAGAAGGCGTCGGCGTCGAACCCGTCGACGACGACGAGGAAGGGGCTCGCGACGCTGCCGTCGGGCCCGTGCTCCTTGACGCCCAGCAGGACGGTGCTGGCCCCCGCGAGCTCCGCGAAGGCCACCTCCTGGTCCGGAGGAGCCGGGAGGGCGGCGGTCGGGGCGCACGAGCCGAGGGCCCCGGCGAGCGTGGCGAAGAGGGCGAGCGCGCAGAGGGAGGTGCAGAGGAGGGCGAGGCGGGCGGACGTCATGGGCTCGAGTCGGTCGAGGAGGTGCGGACGGGTGAGGGGGATCACCCCGAGGTGCGCGCCGATCCTCGGATCGGACATGGAACCCGCAGAATTCCTCGGGCCGACGAGGGTGGCCCCGTGGCTCAGCAGGAGCCGCAGCCGCCCGAGCCGCACCTGTGAGCCAGGTCCGCCTCGATGGCCTTCGAGGTCGGTGTGATCGAGAGCCCGCCCAGGGCCGTGCAGCGCAGCTCGCGCGCCATGCGCTTGGAGACCTCGCGGTGGGCGTCGAGGACCTCGTCGAGGGGGATGAGGTGCAGGAACCCCGAGAGGGCGATGTTGGCGCTGGCGATGGCGTTGGCGGCGCCGGTGATGTTGCGGCCGAGGCAGGGCGCCTCGACCCGGTTGGCCACGGGGTCGCAGATCAGCCCGAGCACGTTCTGCAGGGCGTGGCTCGCGGCGCCGAGGGCCGTGGCGGCGCTGCCGCCCGCGAGCTCCACGAGGGCGGCGGCGGCCATGGCCGCGCCCGCGCCGGTCTCCGCCTGGCAGCCGCCCACCTCCGCAGCGAAGCTCGAGCGGGTGGTCACGAACACGCCGATGAGGCCCGCCGCCAGCATGGCCCGCAGGGTCCGGTCCTCGTCGGCGTCCATGGCCTCGGCGGCCGCCACGCAGGTGGCCGGGAAGGTGGCGCAGGACCCCGCGGTGGGGGCCGCGACGATGACCCCCATGGAGCTCTTCACCTCCATCAGCGCGGTGACGTAGAGGATCGCCTGGTTGAGCACGCCGCCGTCGTGGAGGGTGCCAGCGGCCAGCTGCTCCTGGAAGCGGTGGCTCTGCCTCGGGAGGACCCGGTCCTCGTACTCGGTGCCCGCGAGGCCCTCGCGGATCCCGCCGCGGACGATCCCGAGGATGCGCCGCATCTGACCCATGACCTCCTCCTCGCCGATCCCGCCCCGGGCGCACTCGTACTCGAGGGCGAAGGCGGAGAGGGGGCGCCCCTCGGGGTCGGCCGTCTCCACCATCTCGCCGGCGTGGAGGAAGGGGACGGCCATGCCCGCCCGGGAGCGCACCGGGAGCACCGCGGCCATGCGGCGGACCCGGCGCACCTCGCCGATGCTGTCCAGGGCCCCGTCCAAGGCTTCGGCGTCGAGGAAGGCGGCGGCCTGCACGGCCACCATGCGGTCCCCGGCCTGGGCGGCCTCGTCCACGTCCGGGCGGGCGGCGAGCGTGGCCGCGGCCGCCGCCGGGTCCCCCGCGAGCTCGACGAGCGTGACGT
>JASFWR010000306.1:0-4636 GCA_050049155.1 Planctomycetota bacterium
ACCGAGGCGTCGCGCACGGCCTTGAAGGGGGGCACGCCGTCCTCCCGGTAGCGGTTCGCCGTGACCACGAGGATGAGGCTGTCGTTCACGACGACGCCGGTGAGCGCGATCATCCCGAAGAGCGACATCAGCGAGAAGCCGTAGCCCAGCACCAGGTGCCCGAGCAGCGCCCCGATGATCCCGAAGGGCGCGCCCGAGAGCACCACCATCGGGAGGGTGTAGCTCTTCAGCGGGATCGCGAGCATGGCGAAGATGGCGAAGACCGCGAGGGTCAGGCCGACCCCGAGGGCCGCGTTGGACTCGCGCTGGCTCTCCTGCTCGCCCTCGAGGGAGTACTGGAGGCCGCCGTGCCGGGCGAGGATGTCCGGCAGCTCGTTCTCCTGGAGCGCGGTCAGGATCGAGTCCGCGTCGGTGACCTGGGTGTCGACGTCGCCGGAGACCGCGACGATGCGGCGGCCCTCGCGGCGCTCGATCGCGGTGTAGCTGCGGCCCTCCTCGACGGTGGCGGCCACGGAGAGGGGGACCTCGCCGCCGGTGGGGGTGCGGAGGATCAGCCCCTCCACGGTGCTCAGCCGCTCCCGCTCCTCCCGGGGGAGGCGCACGAGCACCTTCACCTCGTTACGGCCGCGCTGCTGCCGCAGGGCCTCGGCGCCGTAGAACGCCGCGCGCACCTGGCTCGCCACGTCGTTGGAGGTGAGGCCCGTGCTGCGCCCCGCCTCCGTGAGGGTGAAGCTGAGCTGGCGCTTGCCGCTGGCCGTCCCGTCGTCCACGTCGCTGACCCCGGCGTAGCCGCGGAGGGTGGCGGCGAGCTCCCGCGCCGCCGCCTCCATGGCCGCCTGGTCCTCTCCGGACAGCTGGACGTCGAGGGCCTTGCCCGAGGGGCCGAAGGAGCGGCCGCTGAAGGAGATCGCCTCCACGCCGGTCACCTCCCCCGCGAGCTCGCGCCAGCGCTTGTTGAACTCGATGCCGCCGATGCCGCGCTCCTCGGGCGGCCGCAGGGCCGCCTGGATGGAGAGGTCGCTGGCCGAGCCGCCCTGACCGCCGATGCGCGTGAAGATGCCGCTGATCAGGTCACCGCCCAGGGCCTCCTCGGTCTCCCGCGCCGCGGCCTCCAGGACGCGCTGCACCTCGCGGGTGGACTCGATGGGGACCCCCACGGGCAGGCGCGCCGAGGCCTGGGCGAGGTCGGAGTCGATGCGCGGCAGGAAGCTGGTGCGGATCAGGCCGCCGCCGAGCACGCCGGCGGTGACGAGCAGCATGGCGACCCCGGCGGCGGGGACCAGGTAGCGCTGGCGGAGGGCGGCGCCCACGAAGGGGGCGAAGAGGCGCTCGCTGAAGCGGTCGAAGAGCCACGCCACCGCGCGGTTGGGCGCGCCGACGAGCCGCATGAGCCGGCCCGGCTCCCCGGCGTGGGCCAGGTGCGCGGGGAGGATGAACAGGGACTCGACGAGCGAGATGGCGAACACCGAGACCACCACCGCGGGGATCTGCCGGAAGATGTTCCCGCTGGCGCCGGGCACGAAGAACAGCGGCATGAAGGCCGTGATGTTCGTGAGGACCGCGAAGACCACGGGGCTCGCGATCTCCTTCGCGCCCTCGATCGCCGCCTGGAGCGGCGGCTCCCCCGCGCGGCGCCGCTCGAAGATGTTCTCGCCCACGATGATCGCGTCGTCCACGACGATCCCGAGGGTCACGATGAACGCGAACAGCGAGACCATGTTGATGGACGCGTTCGTGGCGGGGAACACCAGGAACGAGCCCACCACGGAGATCAGGATCCCCACGGTCACCCAGAAGGCGACCCGCGGCTCCAGGAACAGCCCGAGCAGGAGGAGCACCAGGCCGAGGCCGAGGAGCGCGTTGCGGCCCAGCAGGTCGAGGCGCTGGCTGTAGGAGACGGACTGGTCGTTCCAGGCGGTCACGCCGACGCCCGCCGGGAGCCCCGAGGACAGCTCGGCGAGGACCTCCTTGGTGGCGGCGGAGATGGCGATCGGGGTCTCGTCGCCCACGCGCCGCACGAACAGCTCGATGGCGGGGAGCCCGTTGAAGGTCGCCTCGATGTCGGCCTCGCTGAAGCCGTCCCGGACCTCGCCCAGGTCGCGGGTGCGGAGGACGGTGCCGGAGGCGGTGGTGACCAGGGGCAGGTCGGCGAACTGGCTGGCGAGCTCGCGGCGCTCCTGGGTGCGCAGGAGCACCTCGCCGGCGTCGGTGTTGACCTCGCCGCCTGGGAGCTCGAGCGCCGCGCCGCGGATCCGGGCCGCGACGCCGGGGAGGGAGAGGTCGTAGGCCCGCAGCCGCTCCTGGGGGATCTCCACGGAGATCTCGTGGTCCCGGGTGGCGCCGAGCTCGGCCAGGGTGATGTCGGGGTGGGCGATGAGCCGGTCCCGGACGCGCTCCGCCAGGAGGCGCAGGGACGCGGGGGGGAGGTCGCCGTGCACGATGACGCTGAGCACGGTGCGCTCGGCGTTCGCGATGGAGACCACCGGCTCCTCCGCCTCCTCGGGGAAGGTGATGATCCGGTCGACCTCGTTCTTCACGTCCTGCAGGACGCGGCCGCGGTCCGCGCCGGTCACCAGCTGGAGGGTCACCGTGCCGACGCCCTCCAGGGCCTGGCTGGAGACCTTCTTCACGTCGACGATCCCCGCCGTGCGGTCCTCGATGGCGAGCAGGATCCCCTGCTCCACCTCCTCGGGGCTGGCGCCGGGGTAGGGGACCCGGACGGTGATGCTGTCGAGGTTGAACTCGGGGAAGACCTCCTGGGTCACCCGCGTGCTGAAGATCAGCCCGCCGATGATCAGGATCACCATCGCGAGGTTGGCCGCGATGCTGTTGCTCGCCATCCACGCGATGGCGCCGCGGGGCCGCTCCCCGTCGCCGCTCATCGGCCGGCCTCCGGCGAGGCGCCGCGGCCGACGGGCGCCGCGGTCCGGACCGACGGCGCGAGCTTGAGGCCCGGAAGGGGGACCGCGATGGCGCTGGTGATCACCCGCGCGCCGTCCTCGAGTCCGGCCACCACCAGCACGTCCTCGGGGCGCCGCATGACCACCTCCACCTGCCGCACCTGCAGTCGGTCCTCGGCGTCGGCGACCCAGACCGTGTCGCCCTCACGGAGGGCGGCCCGCGGGACGGAGAGCGAGCCGTCGATGGGGCGGCAGGGCAGCTGCACCTCGGCGTAGGCGCCGAGCAGCGCGGCGGGCGCGTCGCCCCCGGCACCGATGGGGTCGTCGATGGTGACCTGGAGGCGGGTCATGCGCCCCTCGGCCTCGACCTCGCCGAGGACCCGGGCGAGCCTCCCCGCGCGCTCCCCGTCCGGCAGGAGCACCCGCGCCGGGGCGCCGCTGCGGTCCAGCAGGGCCAGGCGCTCGGCGGGCACGCTCACCTCCACGGCGAAGGTGCCCCGGTCCACGATGCGCGCCAGCTCGGCGCCGGCCACGGCCTGGCCGCCGACCTCCACGCTCTCCTCCAGCACGAGGGCGTCGAAGGGCGCGCGGATCTCGGTGCGCTCCAGGTCGAGCTGGGCCTGGGCCAGGCGGGTGCGCGCGGACTGGACCTCGGAGCGGCGGCGGGCCAGGTAGGGCTCGCGCAGCGCGAGCCGGCGCCCCGCCTCGGTCACCTCGATGGAGCCCTCGAGGAGCTTCCACTCGCGCTCGGCCACGGCGGCGTTCCCGAGCTCGATGTCCAGCTCGGCCTGGGCCGCCACGAGGCCGGCCTCGGCAACCTCCACCGCGAGGGTGTAGTCCCGGGGGTCCACCTGGAGCAGGGGCTCGCCGGCGCCGATGAGGCCGCCCTCGATGAGCTCGGGGTGGATGGAGAGGATGGGGCCGCCCACGGTGGGCCGCAGCACCAGGGTGCGCAGGGGCCGGACCGTGCCGAAGACCTGGAGGCTCGCGGCGTGGGCGCGGCGCTCGACGGTCACGACGTCCACGGGGAGGACGCGCGGGGGCGGGGTCTCCTTGGGCGGGGCCTCTCGCTGGAGGATCAGCTGGCGGGCCACGAGGGCGCCGCCGGCGACGACCGCGAGGGGCGCGGTCCAGCGCAGGAGGACGCCGACGATCTTGATGGGTGAGGCCATGGGCAGGGGGTGGCGTTCAGGACGCCTCGGTGGACGGGGCGCCAGTCGGGTCCTCACCGCGCGCCGGCTCGCGGGCGTCCCGGGCGGGCTCAGTGAGCTCGTCGGTCCAGGAGCCGCCGAGGGCGCGGAGGAGGCGCGCGCGGGCCCGGAGGATGCCGGCCCGCTCGGTGATGAGGAGGCGCTGGAGCGCCTGGTCGGTCTGCACGGCGGCGAGCACCTCGAGGTAGGTGCCCACGCCGCCGGCGTAGCGCAGCCGCGCCTGGATGAGCTCCTCCGCGGCGATGGCCTCCTGCTGCTCGAGGACCGCGACGCGCTCGAGGCCGCGGCGCTCGAGGGAGAGGGCGTCCTCCACCTCCTGCAGCGCGGTGAGGAGGGCCTGGTTGAGCCCGTCGATGGCGGCGTCGAGGACGGCGCGCTGGCGGTCGACCTCGGCGCGTCGGGCGCCGCCGTCCACCAGGGGGCCGACCACGTTCGCCGCGAGGGAGGAGATGGTCCGGTCGAGGATCTCGGAGAGCTCGTTGGCGTCGAGGTTGTAGGCGGCCGAGAGGTCCAGGCGGGGGTAGC
>JASFWR010000307.1:0-4632 GCA_050049155.1 Planctomycetota bacterium
CGGTGACCAGGTACCGGCTCTCCTGGCGACTCTCCGAGAGGACGTGGACGGTGGAGAAGGGCACCAGCACGGAGAGGGCGCGGCCGTAGCGGGCGCGCCCGCCGAGGCGGTCGCAGGTGAGGTCGACGCCCTCCTCGCCGAAGCGCTCGAAGAGGTCCAGGACGACGCGGGAGTGGAAGGACCAGAGCGTCGCCCCCTTGTTGTCGGTCCGGTCGAAGGAGGCGTTCAGGGCGCCCGCGGGGATCACCGCCACCCCCGCCGCGGCCACCTCGGCGTCGGCGTGGGCGAGGGCGCCCGCCAGCCGGTCGCGGTGGGCGGCGAGCTCCTCGGGCGCGCAGTGCACCGGCAGCTCGCGCGGAAGCGCCTCGTACCAGGGGTGCTCACCGAGGGTCGCGTCCGTGGGGGCCAGCCCCTCGGGGGCGCAGCGCAGGAGGTCCCGCGAGGTGGGGGCGGGGGTCCCGGCGGCGTCGAGGAACGTGAGGGCCGTGGCCTCCAGGCGCCGCGCGCCGCGCGGGTTGCGGGTGAAGACGCGCTTGGAGTCGGCGACCACGAGGCGGTCGCGGTCCTCGCCGGGCGCGTCGCTCACGGCCCCCGCGAGGGCCCTCCAGTCCAGCTCCCCCTCCCGCCGGAAGGCGGAGAAGCCGACGGTGAGGGGGCCCAGCATCGGGCCGTAGCCGGCCTCGTCGAGCCCGGCGTGGACGGTCATCGGCCCGGGGTCCTTCACGCGCCGGCGGCCAGGTTGTCGACGGGCGCGGGCTCCTTGCGCTTGAGGAAGACGAGCAGCAGCACCAGGGAGACGGAGCCGAGCACGAGGGAGACCAGCTGGGACGTGGAGAGCGCCCCGTCGAACCACAGGCCCCGGATCTTGTCCCCGCGGAAGCTCTCGATGACGAAGCGCCCGATGGAGTAGAGGACGAGGAGCACCAGGGTCACCTGCCCCGCGTACCGCCGGCGCCGGACGAGCCACATGCCGAGGAGTCCGAGGGCGAGGGCGTTGAGGCTCATCCAGGGCTGGGTGGCCCAGAGGACCTGGCCGGCGTTCTCGGCGCCGAAGAGGCTGGCCTCGGGGAGCGGGTCGGGGACGCGAACGGTGATGGGGAAGGGGAGCCCCTCCGAACCCTCGGGCACCACCTTGCCGAAGTCGTCGCCCACCAGGAGGCAGCCGACGCGGCCGACGGCCAGGCCGCAGAAGCCCGCCGCGAGGCCGAGGTCGAGGGCGTGGGCGAGCCGCAGCCGGTACTTGCGCGCGGCGTAGAGGCCGAGGGCGATGCCGCCGAAGGTGCCCCCGTACATGACGAGCCCGCCCTCCCAGTACGCGAAGATCGTCAGCGGGTCGTCGAGGTAGCGCTGGCCGGTGGCGCTCCCCCGGAAGATCTCGACGATCACGTACATGGCGCGGGCGCCGAGCAGGATGCCCACGAGGATCCACATGGGGACGGCGGCGAAGCCCGGGGCCTCGGCCTCGCGGTCGAGGGCGTACCGGTCGCCGAGCCTGCCGAAGAGGTGCGTCCCCAGGAGGAAGCCGAGCACCACCATCAGCCCGAAGGCGCGCAGCGGGATGCCGATCACGGGGATCTCGAAGAGGATCGGGTACATGGAGGGGCACTGTACGCGTCCCCCCGGCCGAGGCGAAGGCCCGGGGCCGGGAGGTTTTGGCCGCTCAGGCGGGCGCCGCCGGGGCAGCCGGGTGGGCAGGCCGTATAGTGTCGCGCCGCGATCGCGGCCGGCCCCCCCGGGCCGGGGACCGACGCGCCGGGAAACTGACCATGAACACGCCGCCCAAGGCCAAGCTCTTCGTCGAGGGGCGCTACCTCAAGCACACCCGCGACCTCCCGCAGACGGTCTTCTTCTGCCCCGAGTGCAAGGGCCACCCGCGGCGCCGCCGCAAGTGCGAGAAGTGCGAGGGCTTCGGCAAGCTCACCAAGGACTCCGTGCAGGAGCTGATCGGGTGGGTGCTCGGCAAGGCGGCCGGGACCCGCAAGCACAAGTTCCACGGCGCCGGCCGCGAGGACGTGGACGTGCGCATGCTCGGGGAGGGCCGCCCCTTCGTCATGGAGCTGGTGGACCCGCGGGTGACCCAGGTCGACCTCGCGGAGATCGAGGCCACCATCAACTCGCGCAACGAGGGCCGGCTCGAGGTCCGGGGCCTGCACTGGACCCAGAAGGGGCGGGTGCGCTACCTGAAGGAGGGCACCTTCGCCAAGGAGTACCGGGCCCGGGTCGAGGTGGACCGCAGGCCGTCCGCCGAGGTCGCCGAGGCCCTCGTGGGGCGCCGCTACGACGTGGCCCAGCAGACCCCGAGCCGGGTGGCCCACCGCCGCGCCGACAAGGTGCGCGAGCGCTGGATCGAGGTCCTCGGCGTGGAGCTCGACCCCGCGGAGGAGAACCTCCTCGACCTGACGATCCGCACCCAGGCGGGGACGTACGTGAAGGAGGCGATCAGCGGCGAGGGCGGCATGAGCCGCCCGTCCATCGCCGAGCTGCTCGGGGTCGACTCGGCCCGCTGCGCGACCCTGGACGTCCTCGCGATCCTCGACGAGGAGGGGGAGGGCGACTTGGGGAGCGCGGAGGCGCCGTCCGCGCCGTTCGGCGCGGGGCTCACCTGAGCGCTCTTCCGTCCCCGTGGGGGAGGGCCAGCGGGAGGACCCGGCGGGAGGACTCGGCGGGAGGACCCTGCGGGGGGGACCAGGCGCGCGCCGTTCAGAGCAGCACGCCCATCACAGTCGCCTCGAAGACCCGCTTGGGCTGCAGGACGCCGTCCCGCTCCACGTACCCCTCGGCGCTGTACTTGAACATCCGGCTCCCGGCGCGCTCGAGCCGCACCGCGAAGAACATGGTGCACGGGGGCTCCACGACGCCGCGGAAGCGGCAGTCCTCGACGCCGCCGAACCCGACGAAGCGCTCCTCGTCGCCCTCGACCCGGAACCTGGAGTAGTCGAAGGACGCGATCTGCGCCGCGGTCTCGATCATGAGGGCGCCGGGGAACATGGGGCGGCCGGGGATGTGGTCCGCGGCCCACCAGTCCTCGCTCCGGATCGCCTTCACGCCGACCGCGATCCCGGCCTCCTCGTCCACGTGGGCGAGGTGATCCAGGGTCGCGAAGGTCCCGCGCTGGGCGAGGTACTCGTCCAGGGTGGAGCGATCGACGACGACCTTGGTGCGGTCGATGGTTTCCAGGTCGAGGATCGGCGACTGGGACATGGTCGGGAGGGTCGTCGTGGGGGGCCGGGCGATGGGGCTCCGGGGATCGGACGGGCGCCGCTCCGGAGATTTGGGCCACAATGGTAAGGGCCGGCGACCGCCGTGCCCGGCCAAAAGTCCCCGGACCACCGCGCGGCGCCCCCGGGCCGGACCCCGACCCCATGAGCACCCCCCTTCGCTTCTCGACCCTCGCCGTCCACGCCGGCCGGAGACCCTCGCCCGCGGACCCCGACGTCTCCCCGCCCCTCCGGCGCTCGACGGCGTTCCTCCAGCACCCGGACGTCCACGCGCAGACCGACGCGGGGGACTGGTCCACGCCCCTGGTGTACTCGCGCTACGGCTCGCCGAACGTCGCCGACGCCGAGGAGGTCCTCGCGGCCCTCGAGGGGGCGGAGCGGGCGGTGCTCTTCGCGAGCGGCATGGCCGCGATCCACGCGATGCTCATGCACGCCCTGCCGGACGGCAAGGGCGTGGTCGCCGTGGCCCGGCAGATCTACGGCGGCACCACCGCGCTGCTCTCGAAGGCGCTCGCGCCGCTGGGCTTCGAGGTGCACCCCTTCGACGTGCGCGACGAGGACTCCCTCTCCGCGGCGCTGGACGCGGGGGCGCGGCTCGTCCACGTGGAGGGGCTCTCGAACCCCACCGCCGTGGTGGCCGACCTCCCGAGGCTGGCGGCGCAGGCCCACGCGGCCGGCGCGCTGCTCTCCGTCGACTCCACCTTCGCAACGCCGGTGGTCCAGCGCCCGCTGGAGCACGGCGCCGACCTCGTGGTCCACTCGGCGACCAAGGCGCTGGCAGGCCACTCCGACGTGACGGCGGGCGTGGTGCTGGGGGACGCCGCGCGGATGGAGGCCGTCGCTGGCTACCGGAAGGTCACCGGCGCCATCCTCGACCCCGCGGCCGCGTGGCTGCTCCGCAGGAGCATCGCCACCCTCGGCCTCCGGGTGGAGGCCCAGTGCCGCTCGGCGCAGGCCCTGGCCGAGGCGCTCTCGGCGCGCCCGGAGGTGAGCCGTGTCCACTACCCCGGGCTCCCGGCGGATCCGGGCCACGGGCTCGCCCGACGCATGCTCGCCCCCGGGCTCTTCGGCAGCGTGCTCGCCTTCGAGCTCGCCGACGGCGACGCCGCGGCGCGCCCGCTCGTCGCCCGCCTCGAGCTCGCCGCCGACGCGCCCAGCTTGGGCGGCGTGGAGACCCTCGTGAGCATCCCGCACCTCATGTCCCACGTGGGGCTCTCCCCGGCGGAGCGCGAGGCCGTCGGCTTCGGGCCGGGGTGCGTCCGGGTGGCCTGCGGGATCGAGGACCCGAGGGACCTCGTCGAGGACTTCACCCGGGCCCTCGGGGCGGGCTGAGGCCCCGGCCCCGGCTGTGCCAGCCGCGGGTGCTCGAGCCCCGGGTGGCCGCACCGCCGCGGGTCCTCGGAGCGCGGCCGCG
>JASFWR010000308.1:0-4628 GCA_050049155.1 Planctomycetota bacterium
GCAGCGGGCGCCCGGCGCGCCAGCGGAGCAGGAGCCCCAGGGCCACCAGGAGGTAGAGCCCCGCGGGCGGCATCAGCGTGTTCTCCAGGACCCACTTCACTCGCTCCACGATCGGACGTCGGCGCCGGGTGGGGCCCCTCGATCGCCGAAAAGTCCGCGGCGGCGATCGTGGAGAGACGGATCAGAAGTACGTGGCCCGCTGCTCGCGCCGCAGGCCGTCTCGCTCCTCCGGGCTCGCCACGAGCGGGACCGCGGCCTGGTCGCTGGCCCCAAGGCGCTCGAAGTTGGCGCGGGCCGTCCTGAGCGTGATGTGGTTCAGGGGCGAGACCTCGTCGAGGGCCTCCAGGTCGTTCCCGTCGTCCTCCCAGTAGCACACCGGGCAGACCTCGTGGCCCCCGCGTCCCTGCAGCGTGTAGAAGTCGCAGCAGGGGCACTGCGCCGTCCCCTCGGGGATCATCAGGCGCCCCCGCCGTCCACCTGGATGCCCTGCTCGGCGAAGGCCCTCGCCATGGGCGCGAGGTGCGCCTCGTACCTGCGCCAGCGCTCGATCGACGACGAGTAGATGGGCTGGCGCACCTGGGTCGCGCTCGCCGTCTGCACGGGCCGCTCGGTCTCGTGGAAGGCGAGGCAGGCGTCGTCCCAGGGCAGGCCCACGAACTCGAGGATCCGCCGCGCGTTGCCCTCGAGGTCCCGGACGAGGTCCTCGTAGTCCACTTGGAGGATCGAGTCGGGCATCACCTCGGCCCAGTGGTCGCAGAGGCGGTGGGTCTGGGCGTAGGCGTTCGCGATCTCGCCGACGTCGTAGGCGTAGGGGATGGTGGAGGTGAACAGCGTCCTGAAGATGCCGAACCCGTTGTCCATGGGGGCGCGGCGGACGTGGATGAAGCGCGCGCCCGGGAGCGCCCGGCGCAGGACGCCCACCTGGAGGAAGTTGGTGAGGAACTTGTCCACGAGCACCGGGGCGTCCGGCGCGAGCTTCCGCAGGGCGCCGGCGTAGTGCTGGCCCAGGGCGACCAGCGTGGCGTCGTCGAGGTCGGCGGCCTCCTGAACGCGGTAGCGCGGGTCCTTGATGAAGTGCTGGAGCGCCTTCGGGAGCGCCGGGGCCTCGCCGACGCCCTCCACCTCGGGGTGGCTGGCCAGGATCTGCTCGACCAGGGTGGAGCCCGAGCGCGGCATGCCGCAGACGAGGACGGGCCGCTCGTCGGAGGTGCCCTCGGGGATGGGCCGCGCGGCGTGGGCCGCGTCGAAGAAGCGGATGGAGTCGTCCACCAGCCGGGCGAGCTCCTTGGGCTGGTAGTTCATCAGCGACCGGCGGAGGCGGTTGCCGCGCTCGAAGCAGGAGAACGCCCGGTCCACGTCACCCACCTCGTCGAGCGCGCGGGCGAGGGCGAAGTAGAGCCCCACGCGCGCCTGGTTCCCCGGCGCGAGGCGCGCGAGGAGGGCCTCCGCGGCCGCGAGGTCCGGGTCCTCGGGGTCGGTGAAGGTCTTGAGCTCCATCAGGTTCCGCCACGCCTCGGCGTGGTCGGGCGCCAGCTCGGTGGCGCGCCGGAACTCGGCCTCGGACTCCTCGAGGCGGCCCTGGTACTTCAGGATCGTGCCGAGGTTGTTCGCGGTCGCGGGGTGGTCGGGGTTGGCGGCCTTGGACGCGACGGCGGCGCGCTCGGCGTCGTCGAGGCGGCCCTGGCGCTGGAGGCTCGCCACCAGGTTCGCCATCAGCCGGGGCTCCCGACCGTGGACGCCGATGGCCTTGCGGAGGAGCGCCTCCGCCCGGACGAAGTCGCCGGCCTGGAGCTTCTCGTGGCCGGCCTTGAGCGCCGCCTCGAGCTTGGTGTTCGCGCCCTGCGTGCCGCGGGCCACGCGGCGCGGGCCCTTGCCCCTGAGGTTCTTCCTGCTCATGACGGGGAGACCCTATCACGGGGCCGGGGTCGGGACCCAGCGCGCCGGCCTCGGGGGTGGGGGAGCCGGCGGTGGGGGAGCCGGTCCGACTCAGCGGTCGACGCCGAGGCCCTCGACCACCTCCGCGCGGAGGACGTCCGGCAGGGCCGCGGGGGCGAGCTCGAGCTGGAGGCCGCGCTGTCCGGCGCTGACGAGCATGGACGGGAGGGCGATGGCCGAGGCGTCCATGAAGGTGCGCAGCGCCTTGAGCTGCCCGAAGGGGCTGATGCCCCCCGTGACGTACCCGGAGATGCGCTCCGCGTCGGCGGGGTCCATCATCCGGGCTCGCTTGCCGCCGGCGGCAGCGGCGAGGGCCTTCAGCGAGAGGCTCCCGGCCGTGGGGACGACGGCGCAGACGGGGGCGCCGTCCACCTCGGCGAGGAGCGTCTTGAAGACGACCTCCGCAGGGAGCCCGAGCTCGGCCGCGACGGCCTGGCCCACCGAGCCCTCCGGCGCCGCGTGGCCCAGGTCGTAGGCGTGCAGGGTGAAGCGGACCCCCGCGCGCTCGAGAGCCACGGTGGCGCGGGTCCCGCTGCCTCGCTCCTGCTTCCTCCTCCTCGCCACCGCCGTCGCTCCTCGGCCTGGAGGGTACCCTCTGGACATGGCCCTCACCTGCGTTCTCCTCGCCCTCGCCCTCGCCCCGGCCCAGGAGGAGGGGGTCGTGGAGCACCTCTGGCCCGACGGCTCCGTCCGGGAGCGCTACGAGGTGAACGAGGCGGGGGAGAAGGACGGCAAGTACGTCCGCTTCCACGAGGAGGGTGAGCCCGCGGTGGAGGCCGTCTACCGGGACGGCAAGCTCCAGGGCAAGTACGCCGAGCGCGACGAGGACGGGGAGCTCGTCCTCGAGGCGGTCTACGACCGCGGGGAGCGCTCGGGGTACTGGCGGACGTACGAGGACGGGGTCCGGACGCTGAGCGCCACCTACCGGAAGGGCGTCCTGGACGGGCGGTGGGAGAGCGAGGAGCCGGACCGCAGCCACAAGGTGCGCGCCAACTACTGGCGCGGGGTCCTCGACGGTCGGTACACGGAGTCACGGCCCGCCGAGCGCTGGGAGCGCTCCGCCACCTACAAGAAGGGCTCGCTCCACGGGGCCGCGAAGATCAAGGTCGGCAACAAGGTGGTGTCGAAGCGGAAGTGGGACATGGGGTTCCTCGAGGAGCTCGACGGCCGTGTCCCCTTCCCCCGTCGCCTCGACGCGCTGCGGGCGGAGCTCGCGGAGGCGAGGATGGTCGCCGACGGGGACCCCGACGACCCGATCTCCGGGGACCGCCAGTTCGCGCTGATGCGGCTGAAGACCTACCGGGCGCTGTGCGGCCTCCCCTGGCGCGGCATCACGCTGGTGGAGAAGTGGAACGACCTCTGCGACGCGGCGGGGGAGGTCTGCGAGGCGAACGGCGAGCTGGACCACACCCCGGAGCAGCCCGCCGGGTTCGACGACGAGCGCTTCCGCCAGGGGTACGAGGGGGCGAGCCACAGCAACCTCGCGAACGGGGGTCTCGCCCGCTCGGTCGACATGTACATGGACGACTCGGACCCCAGCAACATCGACCGGGTCGGCCACCGGCGCTGGTGCCTCAACCCGTCCATGGGGAGGACCGGGTTCGGGGCGTCCGGCAGCTGGGCGGCCATGTGGTCCATGGACGGCAGCGGGCCCGCGGTGAAGGGGCTGGAGGCGGTCCTGTACCCGCCGCCCGGCTACCTCCCCCTCGACCTCTTCGGCCCCCGCCACGCCTGGAGCATCCAGCTGGTGAAGGGCAAGGCGCCCAAGGGCAAGGAGGACATCGAGGTGGAGGTGGTCCGCCTCGACGAGTACTTCCAGCCCCGGGGCGAGCCCCTCGAGCTCGACTGGAAGGACATCAACCACGGCGGCTACGGCGGGGGCCCGTGCCTGATCTTCCGGCCCGTGGACCTCCAGTACCGCCCGGGTCTCCGGTACGGCGTGCGGGTCAGCTTCGACGGCGGGAAGACCCCCGCGTTCGACTACCTGGTGGAGTTCGTGGAGGCGCCGGGGAAGGGCGGCGAGGGCGGGCGCTGAGGGACGGAGCTCGCGGGACGGCCCGTCGTGGGCTCAGTCCTCTCGCTCGTCGACCCAGGCCATCTGGATGGCCTCGAGGATGCCCTCGTTCGAGGCGCCCGGCTCCCCGACGAAGCCCTCGAGCTCGGTGACCCAACGGTGGAGGTCCGTGAACCTCACCGTGAGCGGGTCGAGGTCCGGGAAGCGCTCGGAGAGCCGGAAGCCGATCTCGTACGGGTCCGACCAGTCGATCCTGTCCGCGGGGTCCACTCAGACGTCCTCCAGCTTCTTCCCGGACACCGCCTCCTTCACGACGCTGTCCATCAGCACCGTGGCGAGGGGCATGGTGGCCCGGTCCAGCGCGTCGCGCGCCGCCTGGACGGGCGCGAGCTCGTCCGCGCCCTGGGCCGCCTCGGCGGCGGCCATCGCCTCGCGGAGGTCCTCCTGGGACTCCCGGTCGAGGCGCTCCTCCGCCACGTCCAGGTTCGCCCGGGCGTGGCGCAGCATGATGCCGATCTCGGCCACGAGGTCCACGCGGCGGCGCTCGTCGAAGTCCTTCTTCGCGTTCGCGAAGGAGGCCTCCAGCATGGCGGACACCTCCTCCTCCGTGAGCCCGTGGGAGGGCTTCACCTCGATGGACGCCGTGGCCCCGGTGCTCTCCTCCTTCGCGGTGACCGTC
>JASFWR010000309.1:0-4599 GCA_050049155.1 Planctomycetota bacterium
GAGGCGGTCGGCGCGCCCCTTTCGTTGGCAGCGCCACCTCGGAGGGCCCCATCGGAGCGACGGAGCCCTGGGCGGATCGTCGCGACGCGCACATACTCGGGCCCCCCTCACCGAGGTCACCGACCATGAACCGACTCCTCCCCACCCTGCTCCTCCTCGCCGCCTGCGCGAGCTCGCCGGACGCCGGCCCGTCCCGCGCGGCGGACACGCGCCTCGTGCACGACGTCTTCTTCACCCTGCAGGACAGCTCGCCCGAGGCCTGCGACGCCCTGGCCACCGCCTGCCTCGCCCTCGCGGAGATCCCCGGCGTGGTGCACCTGACCGCCGGCGTCCGCGACGCCTCCCAGCAGCGGAACGTGAACCGCGCGGACTACCACGTGGGCCTCCACGTGGAGTTCGACAGCGCCGAGGCCTACGACGCCTACGGGCCGCACCCCGTGCACCAGGCCCTGGTCGAGACCCACAAGGGCAACTTCGCCGCCGTGGAGGTCTTCGACTACCTGCCCACGGGCCGCTGATCGGGGCCCCACCTCGGCGGGCCTCCACCCGCCGGGGCCTGCGCGGGGACGGAGACCGTGGCCAAGGCGTGGATCGAGCCCCGGATCGAGAAGGCCGGAGAACACCCCGGGACGCCCTCGGTCTCCCTCCCGGCGGCGTGCCTTCCGGGGCCCCGCCGCGGTACCCTTCCGGACCGAACCGCGGCATGTCGTACCTGCTCAAGTCCCTGGCCCAGCACCGCGCGCTGCTGAAGGATCTCGTCTCCCGGGACCTCAAGGCCCGCTACGTGGGGTCGAGCATGGGGTTCTTCTGGTCGATCCTCTTCCCGATCATCAACCTGCTCGTCTTCACCTTCGTCTTCCGCGTGATCCTCAACACGCGGTGGGGTGACGAGCAGGGGGCCCTCGAGGTCTCGCTGGTCATGCTGGCCGGGATCATCGTCTGGACCGCCTTCGCGGAGTCCCTGAGCCGGGCGACCAACTGCCTGGTGGACAACTCCAACCTGATCCAGAAGGTGGTGTTCCCCTCGCAGATCCTGCCCACGTACATCACGGCCTCGGCGGTGATCAACATGTGCATCGGGCTGCCGATCGTGCTCGGTGCCGTGGTCTGGTTCGGCTTCGTCTCGCCGCCCGCCGCCGCCGTCGAGCGCGAGCACGCCTTCGCGGAGGTCTGGGAGGCCTACGACCCCGCTGCCGAGGGGGCCACCCCGCCGCCCCGCGTGTTCGTCTCCACGCAGCGCTCCTGGCACAGCGAGACCCGCTACCGCCTCGAGTACGGCGGGACCGCCACCCGCGGCGTGGACTACTCGGCCCCCACGGACGAGGTGGTGCTCCCCGCCGACCGGTCGCGGGTCTACGTCCCCGTGATCCCCCTCCGCGACGGGGAGCAGGAGGGCGACGAGACCATCGAGGTCCGCCTGGTCTCGGAGTCCGGGCTGGAGCTGTGGCAGAGCCAGGTGACGATCACCCTGAAGGACAACGCGCTCCCCGCCGAGGAGGTCCGCGACCTGAAGCTCGCCACGGCGCCGTACACCAGCGAGGCCCTGGGCCGCAGCCGCGCCCTGGCGCTCGGCGTGTCCCTGCTGGCCCTCCCCGGGCTGCTGCTCCTGCTGGTGGGCTTCACCACCGGGCTCGGCGCCGGGCTGGCGACCCTCAACCTCTACTGGCGCGACACCTTCCACCTGGTCGGGGTGGGGACCACCGTCTGGATGTTCGCGACGCCGATCTTCTACCCCGGCCCCCTGGTGGCGAAGACGCCCTTCTGGTGGCTGCTGGAGATCAACCCCATGCACTGGTTCATCGCCATGTTCCGGCAGGTGACCCTGTACGGGGAGTGGCCAGCCACGGGCGACCTCCTCAAGTTCACCGCGGCCACCGCCGTGGTCATGTTCCTGGGCCTGCGCCTCTTCCGCCGCCACCAGGATCGGTTCCCCGACCTCCTCTGAGTCCCCGCGCCCCGGCGGCCACCATGTCCGACAACCACCCCGGCGTGCTGATCGTCGACGACTTCCTCGACGAGGCGGCGTGGACCGAGGTCTGGACCCACTTCCAGTTCGCCGACCTCGCCCCGGTGACGCGGACCGCCGGCGCGTGGAAGCTGGGCGACGGGGTCCCCCTCGGCGGGGACGAGCTCGTCACCCCGGCCCGGGACGAGGAGCTCTCCGACGAGCCGGTCGAGGGGCGCTTCCCCAGCGGCACGGCGCTGGACCGGGTGGTCGAGGCGCTGCTGGGCGAGGCCGCCCGCTTCGCGCCCCTCGTCGGGGACGACTGGGCCCACCTGACCGCGCGGCCGTACGTGTACCCGACCGGGTCCGGACTCTCGTGGCACGGGGACGACAGCGCCGCGTACACGGGCGCCTACATCTACTACGCCCACCCCCACTGGAACGCCCACTGGGGCGGCGAGCTGCTGGTGGCCGACGCGCCCCCCGGCGAGGACCTGCCGATCATGGGCCACCGCTTCGACGACGAGGCCTACTCCGCGGCGCTCATGGAGCGGGGCGAGGGCCGCTTCGTCCTCCCGCGGCCCAACCGCCTCGTGGTCCTCGGGGGCGCGCCCCACATGGTCACCCCGGTGCGCCCCGCCGCCGGGTCCCACGTGCGCGCGTCGGTGAGCGGCTTCTTCCTCCGCGAGCCCCTCCGGGACGACGGATGAGCGGCGGGCCCGTGCACGCCGCGCTGCTGCTCTCCTACGACGGGCGCTTCTTCAAGGGGTGGCAGCGGCACCCCGGCGAGC
Organism: Planctomycetota bacterium; assembly: GCA_050049155.1. Taxonomy (GTDB): domain Bacteria; phylum Planctomycetota; class UBA1135; order UBA1135; genus Saltatorellus. The sequence continues at coordinate 2,737 of JASFWR010000309.1, forward strand.
GGACCGTCCAGGGGGCCGTGGAGGACGCGGTGGCCGCCGCGTTCGGCGCTCCCGCCCTGATCGAGGGGGCCGGCCGAACCGACCGCGGGGCCCACGCCCTCGGCCAGGTCGCGACGCTCGAGCTCCCCGAGCCCGCCGGGGAGGAGGACATCGTCCGGCGCCTCAACGAGGCCATGGAGGGGGACGTCATCGTCGAGGAGGCGCGCCACGTCCCCGCCGGCTTCCACGCGCGCAAGGACGCGGTGGGCAAGGTCTACCGCTACGCCCTCTGGAACGAGGACGAGCTGCCGCTGGAGCTGGAGCGGCGGGTGTGGCACGTGCACGGTGAGCTCGACGTGGACGCCATGGCGTACGCGCTGGGCGCCCTGGAGGGCGAGCACGACTTCTCCTCGTTCGCCTCCAGCGGCGGCTTCGACCGCAAGAGCAGCGTGCGGCACCTGCGGCGCTGCACCCTGGGCGCGGAGGGTCCGCTGGTGGAGATGTCCTTCGAGGCCGACGGCTTCCTCTACAAGATGGTGCGGAACATGGTCCGCGCCGTGGTCCGCGTGGGCGAGGGCAAGCGCCGCGCCGAGGACATGCCCGGCGTCCTCGCGGCCCGCAGCCGCCAGGCCGCCCCCGGCTCCGCGCCGGCGTCGGGCCTCTACCTGGACCAGGTGCACTACGAGCGCCCGCTGTTCGATCGATGAGCGCCGCCCCCGACCGCTTCACCACCCTCGCGGCGGCCTCGCGCTTCGAGCCGGAGAAGATCAAGGGCTCGCGGTTCATCGCCTGCGTCTCGCCCGCCTCGACGGCGGACGAGGCCCGGGGCTTCGTCGACTCGGTCCGGGCGGAGTTCTCCGACGCCGGCCACGTCTGCTTCGCCTGGCGCCTCGGCGCGGCGGGCGAGGTGACGCGCTCCGGGGACGACGGGGAGCCCAGCGGCTCGGCCGGGCGGCCGATCCTGATGCAGCTCGAGGGCCACGAGGTCTCCGACGCGGTCGCCGCCGTGGTCCGGTACTTCGGCGGCGTCAAGCTGGGGGTCGGCGGCCTCATGCGCGCCTACGGCGGCGCCGCGGGGCAGGCCCTGGACCGCGCCGAGCTGCGGGAGGTCGAGGTCCAGGTGGCCCTGCGCTGCGTGCACCCCTACGGCGACTCCGGTCCGGTGCAGGGCGTCCTCGCGGCCTGGGACGTGGCCGCGCGGGACGAGGTGTACGGGGAGGACGTGGCGTTCACCGTGTACGTTGGGGTGCGCGCGGCCGAGGCCTTCGAGGCCGCGCTCCGGGACGCCACCGCCGCGCGCGCGCGGGTCGAGCGCCTCGCCGGGGAGTGACCACCATGGGATCCGAGACGCCGAGCGACGAGAGGGTGCTGGTGAGCGCCTGCCTGCTGGGGCGGGAGTGCACCTACAAGGCGACCCACAACGACGACCGGGCGCTGGCCCGGGAGCTGGCCGAGCGCGGGCTCGAGCCGGTCCCCTTCTGCCCCGAGGAGCACGGGGGCCTCCCCACGCCGCGGCCCCCCGCGGACCTCACGGGCCCCGCCGAGGACGTGCTCGACGGCAAGGGGCAGGTGGTCACCCACGGCGGGGACGACGTGACCCTGGCCTTCGCCCGCGGCGCGGCGGGGGCGCTCGAGGTGTGCCAGCGGCTCGGCCTGAAGCGGGCCTTCCTGAAGGAGCGCTCGCCCTCCTGCGGCTGCGCCTCGACCCACGCGAACGGCGAGCTGGTGGAGGGCCCCGGCCTGACGGCCGCGCTGCTCCGGCGCCACGGCATCGAGTGCGTGGGCGTCGAGGGCCGCCGCGCCTGACTCCGCCGCGGCCGTGTCCGCCGCAGTGGAGCCTGCCGCGACCGGGTCCGCCCCTCCGAGACCCGCCGCGACGGAGCG
>JASFWR010000310.1:0-4598 GCA_050049155.1 Planctomycetota bacterium
CCACGTGCACCGACAGGAGCGGGCAGAGGATCTCGATGGAGAGCGGGTGGTCCCGGCCGACCCCGTCCTGGAAGGCGAGCAGCACCGTCGTGGACTGGGGCACGTGGAAGCCCGCCTGGTCGGCGACGCGCCAGGGGTCGAGGCCCACGATGTCGGCGTTCATCTGCCCGCCGCGGTTGCAGTAGGCCTCGAGCCGCTTGCGCTCCGCGTCCGTGGCCACGTGGGCGCCGCGGGCCTGCATCTCGGCCAGGAAGCGCTGGGCGATCGGCCGGTCGAGCACGAGCGCCTGCTCCGAGCAGCAGAGGGTCGCGTTGTCGAAGCTCTGGCTCGACACGACCGCCTCGGCCGCCTTCGCGAGGTCCGCGGTGCGATCCACGTAGCAGGGCACGTTCCCCGGGCCCACCCCGTAGGCGGGCTTCCCGCTCGAGTACGCGGCGCGCACGAGCCCGCTCCCGCCCGTGGAGAGGATGACCGCGACGTCGCGGTGCTTCATGAGCGCGCCGGTGGACTCGATCGTCGGGTGGTTGAGGCACACCACCAGGTCCGGCGGCCCGCCCGCGCGCTCGATGGCGCGGCGCACCACCTCGCAGGTCTCCGCGATGCAGCGCTTCGCCCGCGGGTGCGGGCTGATGACCACCGCGTTGCGCCCCTTCACGGAGACGAGCGCCTTGTACATCGTGGTCGACGTCGGGTTGGTGGTCGGGACGATGCCCGCGACGACCCCGACCGGCGTCGCCACCTCGTGCAGCCCGGCGCGGTCGTCCCGCGACACGAACCCCACGGTCCGCTCGTCGCGGATGGAGTCCCAGACCCCCTCCGAGCCGAAGAGGTTCTTGAGGATCTTGTAGTGCACGCGGCCGATCCCGGTCTCGTCCACCGCGAGGCGGGCGAGGTCGTGGGCGGCGCCGGCGGCCGCCTCGGCCATGGCGGCGCAGACGCGGTCCGTCTGCTCCTGGGTCCACGACGCCGCCACCTCCTGCGCGGCCTTCGCGCGGGAGACGGCGTCGCGCACCTCTTGCAAGGCGCGCAGGTCCGGATCGAGGCCCTTCAAGATCGTCCAGGGGAGCCGCGGCGGCCCCCGGGCTCGATCAGCTGGACGCGCCCGAGCTCGGGCGCATCTCCGGGAGGATCTTGGCCAGCTGGTCGTGCGGGCGCGGGATGACGTGCACGCTCACGAGCTCGCCCACGCGCCGGGCGGCGGCGGCGCCGGCGTCGGTCGCGGCCTTGACGGCGCCGACCTCGCCCTGGACGAAGAACGTCACGAGACCCGCGGACACGCGCTCGTGTCCGCTGAGGTCGACCATCGCGGCCTTGACCATGGCGTCGGCGGCCTCGATGGCGCCGACCAGTCCTTTCGTTTCGACCATGCCGAGGGCCATCGGCTTCTTCGAGGTCGCGGCGGGGTTCGCCATTGGGGAGCTCCTGGCTCGTCGGGGGATGGGGTCGCGGCGGCCCGGGGCCCCCACGGTGAGAATCTGCGGGCGATTCTATGGGCGGTCCCCCCCCGCGGGCAACGAGCCTCCCGGGTCCCCGCGGACCCGCACGATCCTCGAACGAACGCGGCCGTTCGAGGCGGAGGGCCCGAGGTACGGCCCGGCCCCGCGCGCGGCGGCGTCGCTGGCGGGCCGGAGAGCCAGGGGCCCGGAGAGTCAGTGGCCCTGGGACCCAGGGACCCGCCGGCCGAAGGTCGCCCGCTGCTCCCGCGGCCTCCCCCCCTACACTCTGGGGGATGGCGCCCCCCGACCCTCGCTCGCTCAGCCCCGCGGAACGGGCCTCCATCCGGACCCAGGCCAGGCGGTCCCTGGCCCGCTTCCGAGGCGACGCCACCGCCCGCGTGCGGGAGCGCGCACGGCGCATCGTCGCGGGCGCTCACCTGACCGCCCTCACCGTGGACGCCGACGGCGCCGCGGCCGTGTGCGACGACGGCGGGCCGATCCGGGTCGAGCTCGTCTGGGGTGACCCCGCGCGGTCGCGCTGCGCCTGCGCCGACTTCCGCCGTAGGGGCACCTGCGCCCACGCCGTCGCGCTCCTGGAGGCGTCCCTGGCCGCGATCGAGGGCGAGGCCGCGCCGGCGCGGGACGACGGGGCCGAGGCCCCCCGCTGGCTCACCCGCCTGGAGCGCGTGACCCGGACCATCGAGGCGGGCGGCGAGCACCGCCTCGACCCGTGGCGAGCCCCCGACCCCGCCTCGATCGAGGTGCGCTACGTCCTGCGCTTCGGCGAGGGCCGGCGCGGGGTCGAGGCCCGCCTCGAGTGCCAGGTGCGCCGCGGAGGGGACGCCGCGAGCTGGGTCCCCATCCCCTTCTCCGGTGCCGATGCCGGCGACGTGGACCTCGCCCTCCTGGGGCCCGCCCACGCCGCGGTGGCGGCGGTGGCCAGCGGCGCGCGGGACGCGAGCTGGCGCAGCGACCCCACCCACCGGGCCGTCGCCGTGGCGTCGGTCACCCGGGACGTGGCGCGGCCGCTGCTGGAGGCGGCGGCGGCCGCCGCGCCGGTGCTCGTCCAGCTGGAGCCCGAGGGCGAGCCGGCCCCGCTCGGCCTGGAGCTGCAGCGCGGGGTCTCCGTGGAGCTGGAGGCCGAGGACGAGCGGCGCCGGCTCTGGCGGGTCCACGCCACGCTGGTGCTCGACGGCGAGGAGCGCGTCCCCGCCGCGCGGGCGGCCCGGGTCACCCACGACGGGCTCTGCGTGATCGACGCGCCCGCCCGCCTCGTGCGCGTCCCCGCGGGCGAGGCCACCGCCATCGTGACCGAGCTCGCCGCTGGCCCCCTCGAGCTGCCCGAGTCCGAGGCCCCGAGCCTCTCGGCCATCGCCGGCGCGGCGACGCTGGTGGGGCCCCGCCTCGCCGAGGTGGCGAGCCCGCCGCGCCCCGTCCCCTGCCTGCGCGCCGAGGCCCCGCTGGAGGCCCCGGGCGAGGCGCGGGTGGAGTGCGAGGTGACCTTCGACTACTGCGGCACGCGGGTCCGGCCGGACGACCGGACGAAGGTGGTCCCCGGCCTGGAGGGGCGCTCGATCCCGCGGCAGCCCCGGTTCGAGGCCGCCGCCATCCGCCGCTTCCGGGAGCTCGGCGGGCGACCCCGCGGCGCGGGACCCGGGGCCGAGCGCGGCTCGGGGACCGGCGCGGACGCGGCCGTCCCGGCCGGCCGCTTCCTCGGGATGGTCGGCGCCCTCGTGGACGAGGGCTGGCACGTCACCGCCCGGGACCAGCTCGTGCGCGGCGCCACCTCCGTGGACGTCTCCGTCCGCTCGGGGGTGGACTGGTTCGACCTGGTGGGCGGCGTGCGGTTCGGCGACGAGGAGGTGCCCTTCCCCGTCGCCCTCGAGGCGGCTCGCGCCGAGCGCGGCTTCGTGGAGCTCGGGGACGGCTCCCGCGGGCTCCTGCCCGAGCGCTGGCTCGAGCGCTGGCGGCTCGCGGCCCTCGGGGAGGAGGTGGAGGGCGGCCTGCGCTTCGGCCGCTCCCAGGCCTGGGCGGTGGCCGCCCTCGCCGAGCGCCGCGCCGCCGAGGTGGACGAGCCCTTCGCGCGCCTCAGGGAGCGGCTGGGGACCCTCGGCGCTCCAGCCGCGTCCGACCCGCCGCCCGAGTTCCGGGGCGAGCTCCGCCCCTACCAGCGGGAGGGACTCGGCTGGCTGCGGTCCCTGGACCAGGTGGGGCTCTCCGGGTGCCTGGCGGACGAGATGGGCCTCGGCAAGACGGTGCAGGTGCTCGCCTACCTCCTCGGACGCGCGGCGGAGTCGGAGGGGCGGCCGTCCCTGGTGGCGGCGCCGCGCTCGCTGGTCTTCAACTGGCTGCACGAGGCGGCGCGCTTCACCCCGACGCTGCCGACCCTGGACTTCACCGGCCCGGATCGCTGGGAGCGCCTCGAACACGCCGCCCCCGGATCCCTGCTGGTCACGACCTACGGCACCCTGCGCCGGGACGCGGAGCGGCTCGCGGAGATCGAGCTCGACGTGGCCGTGCTCGACGAGGCCCAGGCCATCCGCTCACGCCGGAGCCAGACGGCCATCGCCGCCCGCGCCCTCCGCGCCCGGCGGCGGCTGGCGCTCACGGGCACGCCGATGGAGAACCACCTGGGCGACCTCTGGTCCCAGCTGGAGTTCCTCAACCCCGGGATGCTCGGGGCCCACGCCGCCTTCGCGAGCCTCGGCGCGCCGCGCGGCCGGCACGGGCTCCCCGAGGAGGGCCGCGAGCTGCTCGCGCGGGCGCTCCGCCCGTTCCTGTTCCGCCGCACCAAGGACGCGGTGCTGCCGGACCTCCCGCCCAAGGTCGAGCAGGTGCTCTCGGCGCCCATGGCGGACGCCCAGCGGACCACGTACGACGACATGGCCCGCTACTTCCGCGCGGAGCTCTCGAAGAGCAAGGGGCAGCGGCGGAAGGAGCGGCTCGAGAACCCCGGCGAGGTGGAGATGCACGTGCTCGCCGCCCTGACCCGCCTGCGTCAGGCGGCGTGCCACCCGGGCCTCGTCGACCCCTCCCTGCTGGCCGAGGCCTCCGGCAAGCTGGACCTCGTGCTCCCCATGCTCGAGGAGCTCGTCCGGGCCGGCCGCAAGGCCATCGTCTTCTCCTCCTTCACCCGGCTCCTCGGGCTCGTGCGCACGCGGC
>JASFWR010000049.1:0-14498 GCA_050049155.1 Planctomycetota bacterium
TCCGCTGGCGCTTCCAGGAGAACGTGGCGGGCGAGTACCCCTTCACCGCCGGCGTCTTCCCCCTCAAGCGCCAGGGCGAGGACCCCGCGCGCATGTTCGCCGGCGAGGGCGGTCCAGAGCGCACCAACCGGCGCTTCCACTACGTCTCCCGCGGGCTGCCCGCGGCGCGCCTCTCCACCGCCTTCGACTCGGTGACCCTCTACGGGGAGGACCCCGCGACCCGCCCCGACATCTACGGCAAGGTCGGCAACTCCGGCGTCTCCATCGCGACGGTCGACGACGCGAAGAAGCTCTACAGCGGCTTCGACCTGTGCGCGCCGACCACGTCGGTGTCCATGACCATCAACGGGCCCGCGCCCATGGTCCTGGCGTTCTTCATGAACGCCGCCATCGACCAGCGCTGCGAGCAGCACATCCTCGAGCACGGCCTCCAGACCGACGTCGAGGCGGCCTTCAAGGCCAAGTACGACGACCGCGGGCTCCCGCGGCCCCGCTACCAGGGGGAGCTGCCCGAGGGCAACGACGGGCTCGGCCTGATGCTGCTCGGCCTCTCCGGCGACGAGGTCCTGCCGGCCGACGTCTACGAGCGACTCAAGGCCGAGGCCATGAGCGCCGTGCGCGGCACGGTCCAGGCGGACATCCTCAAGGAGGACCAGGCCCAGAACACGTGCATCTTCAGCACCGAGTTCGCCCTGCGGATGATGGGCGACATCCAGGAGTCGTTCGTCCGACGGGACGTCCGCAACTTCTACTCGGTGTCGATCTCCGGCTATCACATCGCCGAGGCCGGCGCGAACCCGATCACCCAGCTGGCGTTCACCCTCGCCAACGGGTTCACCTACGTCGAGTACTACCTGAGCCGGGGCATGTCGATCGACGACTTCGCCCCCAACCTCAGCTTCTTCTTCTCGAACGGCACGGACCCCGAGTACTCAGTCATCGGCCGCGTCGCCCGCCGCATCTGGGCCAAGGCCGTCCGTGAGCTCTACGGCGGCTCCGAGCGCAGCCAGAAGCTCAAGTACCACATCCAGACCAGCGGCCGCTCCCTGCACGCGCAGGAGATCGCGTTCAACGACATCCGCACGACCCTGCAGGCCCTCTACGCGCTCTTCGACAACTGCAACAGCCTGCACACCAACGCCTACGACGAGGCGATCACGACGCCCACCGAGGAGTCCGTGCGCCGGGCGCTGGCGATCCAGCTCATCATCAACAAGGAGCTGGGCCTCGCGAAGAACGAGAACCCCCTCCAGGGCTCCTTCATCATCGAGGAGCTCACCGACCTCGTGGAGGAGGCGGTGATGCAGGAGTTCCACTCCATCTCGGAGCGCGGCGGCGTGCTGGGCGCCATGGAGCGCATGTACCAGCGCTCGAAGATCCAGGAGGAGTCCCTGCACTACGAGGCGCTCAAGCACTCGGGCGCGCTCCCCATCGTCGGGGTGAACACCTTCCTGGACTCCAAGGGCTCCCCCACCATCGTGCCCGGGGAGGTCATCCGCTCCACGGAGGACGAGAAGCAGTACGCCATCTCCAGCCGCGAGGCCTTCCAGGCCCGCAACGGCGAGGCCTCCGGCCCGGCCCTCGAGGGCCTGCAGCGGGCCGCGCTCGAGGGCGGGAACACCTTCGACGCCCTGCTGGAGGTGGCCAAGGTCGCCTCCCTCGGCGAGATGTCCGGCGCCCTGTACGAGGTGGGCGGGCAGTACCGCAGGAACATGTGAGCGCGCCCGCGGCCGCTCACCGGGGCGCAGCAGGTTCTCTCGGGATTCGGCCATGACCTCGGCCGCGCGCCCCGTACACCTCACCGGGACGCCCGAACGCGGCGGCGATCCGCGGTCGCCGAGCGCTGCCGCCGCTGGGGGTCGCCGCCCTCCTGACCATGACCCCCTCCCGCCGCTCCGCCATCGCCCTCGCCGCCGCCGCGGTCTGCGGCGTCCTGTGGCTCGCCCTGACCGGGCCCGCTCGTGACGAGGTCGGGGGCGCTCCCGTCCGCCCGGCGGCGGTCGAGGCCCCCGAGGAGCGGCATCCCGCAGCGCCCGAGCTCAGCGCGGTCTCGGGCGAGGAGCGCCGCCGTGCGGCCGCCGGCGACACGGCGGAGCCGGAGGCGCCCCCGGACGAGGCCGTCGCCGCCGGCGTGCGGGTCCACGGGCAGGTCCGCGCCGACGCCACGTTCGCCCCCGAGGCCGTCACCACCGTCTGGGCCCATCGGCCCGGCGCGGAGGAGGAAGAGGAGGCCCGCTCGGTCCAGGCGGACCCCCGCGCCCCCCGGGCGTGGGCCTTCGAGGCGCTCCCCCCCGGCTCCTGGATCTTCACCGCCTTCGTGGTCGAGGGTGAGCGCGTCGCGATCGGGTCGGCGGGCCCCGTGGACGTCGCCGCGGGGGCGCCCCCCGTAGCCATCGACGCCATGGAGTACTCCGTCGCCGGCGTCGTCACGGACTCGGACGGCCAGCCCCTCCCGGAGATCGCGGTCGAGCTCTGGTGGACCTCCTCCGAGCCCCACCGCCTCCCATCCCGACACTTCCCGCCCCGCTTCGCAGGCGCCTCCGAGATCCCCGAGCTCTTCGGGGGCCTCTCCGGCCTCTCCAGGAACGTCTCCCGCGTCGGGGACTCCCAGCGGGCGATGACGGACGGAATGGGACGGTTCCGATTCCCCGTCGCGGGGCCCGGGACCGTCGAGCTCCGGGCGCCGGGGAACGACTGGATCGGCAGGGAGGCGATCACCTTCCAGCTCTCCTCCGGGTTCGAGGGAGACGGGGTCGTTCGGATCGCCGCGGACACGAACATGACCGTGAGCTTCGAGGTGAACGACACGGCCTCACCGCAGGTGGTGCCGCCCCCCGGCGAGGAGGAGCAGCGCCAGCGGCTGGCCCTCTCGCAGGCGCTCGTGGCCTCGGTGCTCGAGCTGGATTCCGAGGGCGAAGGAGGGCCCGAGGACGGCGAGACCACCTGGCTCCCGTCCTCGGTGGAGGACCAGCTGACCCCGGCCAAGCCCCGGATCGACGACCTCGTCCTCCAGCTCCACCGCCCGGCGTCCCTGAGCGGTCGGCTTCGAGCCAACGGCGGCGGACCGGAGGGCATCAGCTGCTTCCTCAGGCTCCTCACCAAGAGCGCGCCGAAGGGCGCGCCGCGACAGCAGCAGGTCTCCACCGACGAGAACGGCGAGTTCACCTTCGCCGGGTGCGCCGCGGGCGAGTACTTCCTGTACGCGCGCTGCGGCGGCGAGGCGGGGCAGGACTACAGCCTCCGCGTGGCCCTCACCCTCGGCGAGGGCGAGGAGCGCTTCATCGACGACCGGCTGACCCCCTCCGCCCGGATCAACGGCGTCGTCCGCGACCGTGAGGGCCGCCCGCTCGCCGGCGTGGACGTCCGCGCCACAGGGCGCCGGAACGGCAACCTGACCCGGCGGGCCACCACCGACGCCAGCGGCATGTACACCCTCGTGGGGCTGTACGAGGGCGACTACGTGCTCACCCTCGCCAACAACCGCGTCGAGAAGCCCCTGATCGTCGAGGTCCCGGCGGGCGGCCCGGTGCTCGAGGCGGACCCGCTGGTCGCCTCGGACATCTGACGTCCGGCCCTCAGTTCCAGACCTCCGCGGGCCCGTCGAGCAGGGCCTCGGGGGGCAGCTGGCCCGCCAGGGGGTCGGCGCACAGGGGGCACCCCCGCGCGCTGTGACCGCCCCCCCCGTGGCGCGCGGACTCGAACTGGGCGCGGGTGCGCGCCATCGCCGCCTCGACGCCCTCGACCGGGCGCGACGGGGCCCGCTCCTGACCCAGGCAACCTGTCGCGAGCAGCGCGAGGGCGAGGAGGGGCGGCGTGGATCGGGCGGACATGGGCGGCCTCACGCGAGGCAACACGATCTTAAGACGCGCAGCGCCACATCGAGGTCGCGCTCCGCCGCGCCCTCCGTAGACTCTCCGCCCATGGCGATCGAAGACGACGCGAAGGCCTCCATCCTCTTCCTCTGTGTCCACAACGCAGGGCGTTCCCAGATGGCGGCCGGCTGGGCGCGCCACCTGGGCGGGGACGCCGTGGAGATCTTCTCCGGCGGCTCGGCGCCCGCGGAGACCGTGAACCCCGTGGCCGTCGAGGCCATGGACGAGGTCGGGATCGACATCTCCGGTGCGCAGCCCATGCGCTGGACGGAGGCGATCGTCGAGCGCGTGGACGCGGTCGTGTCCATGGGCTGCGGCGACCGCTGCCCGGTCCTCCCCGGCAAGCGCTACCTCGACTGGACCCTGACCGACCCCGCCGGCGAGGGCATCGAGCTCGTCCGCAGCGTCCGAGACGAGATCAGGGGGCACGTGGAGGCGCTGCTCGCGGACCTCGGCGTGGTCACGGGCCGATGAGGTCCGCCCTCCTGTCCGAGTTCGTCGGGACCGCCGGCCTCCTCGCCGGCGTCGTGGGCTCCGGCATCATGGCCGAGCAGCTCTCCCCCGGGGACGTCGGCCTTCAGCTCCTGCAGAACGCCTTCGCCACCGCGGGCGTCCTCGTCGCCCTCATCCTCGCCCTGCAGGAGGCGTCCGGAGCCCACTTCAACCCCGCGGTCACCCTGGCGGCCCGCATGTCGGGCGAGCTGACCACCCGGGCCGCGGCGCTCTACGTGGCGGCTCAGCTCGCGGGCGCGGTCCTCGGGGTGGTGCTCGCCAACCTGATGTTCGACCTCGCTCCGATCGAGCTCTCCACCAAGGACCGCAGCGGCGCCCACCTCCTGCTGGCGGAGTTCGTCGCGACGATCGGCCTGGTCGCGGTGATCCACGGGGTCGTCCGCTCGGGCCGGGCCCACCTCGCCGCCTACGCGGTCGGCGCCTACATCGCGGGCGCGTACTATTTCACGGCGTCCACCAGCTTCGCCAACCCGGCCGTGACCGTGGCCCGCGCCCTCACGGACACCTTCAGCGGGATCCACCCCGCGTCCGTCCTGCCCTTCATGGCCGCGCAGCTCCTCGGCGCCGCGGCCGCGGTCCCGCTCATGCGGGCGATTCATCCCTCCGCCGTCGGCGGGGACGGCGCGGAGGGGTGAGCGGAGCGCCTCGGCTGGGGCTCTGGCTGGGGCTCTGGCTGGGGCTCTGGCTGGGGCTCAAGCAGGGACCCCGGAACCCGCTCAGAGCACGACGCCCGTGATGGGCACCGAGAGGGACGGCTTCCCCTCGTAGCCGCTCTCGAAGAACAGCTCGCACCGGATCGTCCCCTTGAAGCTGGCGGGGACGTCGGTGACCCTCACCGTCGCCTCGATGGCCGCCTCGCCCGGGAGCGGGCGGGTCTCGACGCTGAGGCTCTCGGGGATGGGCACGTCCAGGCCGAGGGTGCCGCGGATCGACGCCTTCGCGCCGGAGAGGTCGATGCCCGGCTTGGTCGCCACGAGCTTCACCGTGCGCGTGAGGGACTGGCCCGCCCGCAGCTGCCCGAAGGACACGACGCCGGGGGACACCTCGAGGTCCCCGAGCACCCGGTAGTTGGTGAAGAGGTTGACCGAGAACCGCTCGTCCACCGGCCGAAGGGCCCGCCCGCGCGCCTTCGCCGCGTCCCTGCGGCGGATCACGATCGGCGTGTCCGGCATCGGCACGTCCGAGACGAAGAGGAACCGGTAGCCGCCGGGCCCCTCCTTCATCCCGCGCCCCAGCCGGACCTTGAGCTTCCAGTGGTTCGAACGGCCCTCCGCGTCCGGCGCGACCGGTCCGAAGTCGAAGCTCAGGCCGTCGGGAAGCGGCCGGCGCGTCGTCTCCTCCTGGACGAAGCGCACGCGCTCCCCCGAGGTGCTGCGGATGTCGAGCTCTCGGACGTACTCCTGTTCCCTGCGGACGTCCCCGAACAGGATCGTCGCCGGGGAGACGTTGAAGCGCGGCTCGACGTTGATGGTGTAGAGGAACGTGGTCGGCTCCGCGGAGGCGTTCGAGACGACCTGCAGGGTCAGCGCGGAGCGGTCCTGCTTGATCACCGTGTCCACGTCGGCACGGAGCCGGACCGCCGATCCCGGCGGGATGGGGTCTCCGAGGGCGTAGGAGTCGAAGGACTCCTCGCCTGGACGGCGGACGCGGACCGCCGTGTAGAGGCAGCCACAGTTGGGGACGACCCGCCGGATCACGAGCGGCGCCTCGCCGCCGCTCCGGAACTCGAAGGTGTGGCTCAGCTGCACCCCCTGCTTCACCAGCGGGGTCTCGAAGCTCATCGCCTCCACGTCCACCACGAGCGACGCACCAGGGTCCACCTGGTTTGCCTTGCCCTGCTGGCCCAGCGCGGGAGCCGGGCCAGCGGAGGAGGTCCCGCCGGTGGCGGGCAGCGCGAGGGCGAGCAGCAGCGCACCCACGACCGAGGGGAGCGCGGCGGCGCCGAGGCGGGCGGTGGGGTTCGGAGCGGATCGGGTCATGGCGAGGGGTACGGGACGGTATCGGCCTCGTTGGATCCTACCCCAAGGGGCCCCGATGGCGCCGCCGTCGCCGGGGCGTGCAGCGGATGATGACCGCCAATTGGAGGCGCCCCCCGGCGAGTCCAGGACTCGCCGGGGGGCGCCCGCTGCGGGCGGCCCGTGGACCACCCGTCAGCACGAGATCAGTTGAAGGTGATCTCGTAGCCGTCGGTGAAGTTCGACGTCGGCGAACCACCCGAGGAGTCACGGTGCCAGAGCTGGAAGTTCCAGGTGTCACCCGCGGCGACGGCGGCGAAGCCGGTCGGCTGCGGGACCTGCGTGTTGTCGATGGCGAGCGAGATCATGCCGGTCGCGCCGGAGTTCTGGATCTGGCCCGGGCCGACGTAACGGCCGATGGCACCGCCGAGGCACAGGTTGCCTTCGCTGCCACCGGGGTTGGCGACGAAGCCCTGGGTCTGGGAGGTGAGGAAGAAGCCGAAGGAGTTGATCGGCAGGTCGTTGGCCTCGAGGACGAGGTCGTTGGCCGAGACCGAGTTGCTACCGGAGGCGGACATCGAAGCCGGGGAGCCGGTCGAGTTGTTGTTCGCCGCGCAGTAGTTGGTACCCGGGGCGACCGGGCCGCTGCTGCAGATCTTGCCGTTCCAGACGCGCGGGGTGAACACGGTCCCGGTGAAGGGGGCGTTCGTCGCGGCGCCGAGGTCGAGGGTGATCACACCGTCGAGGCTGACGTAGTTCTGGTTGGCACCGGTGCCGTTCGTGTAGTCGTGGTCCATGACGACGCCGGTGGTGAAGTTGTCACCGACCAGGGCGATGCCGTAGGTGCCGGGCGCCAGGGAAGCCGGGGTCACGAAGTTGACGGACGAGGGGGTACCCGAGCCGTTGCCGATCCCGAGGCCGTCGTCTTCGGCGACCGGGGTCCAGGCGGCGGGGTTGTTCTCGTTACCGAGGTAGGTGCCCGGGGTCGTGTACATGGTCACCGCGGTCTGCGCGGCGCCCGTGTTCACCTCGAGGCCGGCGATGGAGATCGCCTGGCTGACCGTGATGTCGAAGTAGACCGCACCACCAGCAGCGCCGCCGTTGTTGTTGGCGTAGGTGGTCTCGGCGCAGTTCGGCGCGGGGGGCGGCGGCGGGACCTGCTCGGACACGTTGATCGTGCCGAAGCCCGTCGAACCGTTCCAACCGCCAACACGCACGTAGTAGGTCGTGCCGGCGGCCACGCCGCCCACGGTGATCGAGCTCTGGAGCCCGCAGGAGTCGTCGTTGCACTCGATCAGGTTGAGCGCGGAGCAGGTGCCGTCGTAGACCTCGAGGGCCGTGTCGTAGCTCGAGCCGCAGAGCTCGATCACGAGGTCGTTGGTGCTGGACGAGGTGATGGAGTACCAGATGTCCGCAGCGCCGGTGCCGGCGCAGTTCCAGAACAGGCCCTCGTCGACGGCCGTCGTGGTGTCCGTGGCCACCGGGGTGTTGAGGGTCAGGGCCGTGGCCGTGGCGCAGGTGTCGTTACCCGTGCCCGGAGGCGGAGCCTGCTCGGCGATGTTGAGCGTCCCGAAGCCCGTGCCGCCGTTGAAGCCGGCGATGCGGACCAGGTAGACGTTACCGACGGCGACGCTGGTCGCGGTGATCGAGCTCTGCAGGCCGCAGGAGTCGTCGTTGCACGCGATCTCGTTCAGCGCGGAGCAGGACCCCGAGTACAGGGTCAGCGCCGTGTCGTAGCTCGAGCCGCACAGGTCGAAGATGATGTCGTCCGTCGTCGCAGCAGTGTAGCTGAACCAGACGTCCGCGCCGCCACCGGCGGCGCAGTTGAAGGGAATCGTGCCCTCGTCGATCGCGGTCGTGGTGTCGAACGCCGTGCTGCCGAGGGGCGCCGCGGCGGCCGTCGCGCAGGTGTCGTTCGTCGCCTGGGCGGAGGCGACACCTGCGACGCACAGGGCGGCGACGAAGGTCGTGCTTGTCTTCTTGAACATGAGCAGAAGGATTTTTTGGGGAAGGTTTGGGCTCGGCAACGGATACCGGTCCGGGCCTCGAGAAAGGGAGCGCCCAGGGGCGGAGCGCCCGGACTGAAATGAAAGTTACCCGAGGCGTTGCGACTTCGGCGCACAGAACCGACCAAGTCCCCCACGGCGCCTGTCCCGCCACCGCTTGCGTCGACGAGCGACATCGATCGCTTCAGATCGAGGCATCCCAATGCGAGACAGTGAACTCGTCGGACCCGACCAGCCCGCTGCCCGATCCTCCGAGCCTTCGTGGTTCGCTCTGCGGTCGAGCACCGGCTCCTCCGCCCGTCGTGCTTCGGAAGAGGCACACCCGGTCCTTAGGCTGGGGCCTCCACGCTCCCCATCGCCTGCCCCCGCTCCACCCATGCTCCAGCTGCTCCGCGTCGCGTCCCTGACGATCCTGCTCCCGGCCCTCGCCGCGCCGGCCGCCGCGACCCCGCCCCAGGACGACCCGATGGAGGCGCTCCTCGAGGAGGTGGACGAGCTGATGCTCCGGATCCCGCTCCGCTACCACATCCGCGCGTACGAGAAGCTCGCGAAGACGCGCGACCCGAGGGCGGTCGAGGAGCTGGCGCGCCGGTACGACAAGCCGGACCTCCCCAAGGACCAGGAGCGCTACCTCATGGCGTCCTCCCTGGCGAACATCGGGAAGAAGGGGGACCCCGCCCTGATCGAGGCCCTCACGGAGTGGCGGGAGGACGCCGACGGCGACGAGGACGCGTGGCTGTGGCGGCAGGCCCTCACCGTCGAGACGGTGCTGGGCGGCCCCGACACGGCCCTGGAGATCGCCAGGACCGCGAAGAGCACGGCCCTCCGCGGCGCCGCCATCGAGGCGCTCGCCGCCACCGAGGACGAGTCGCTCTACACCCTCGTCCCGGAGCTCTTGAAGAAGCGCCCGAAGAAGGAGGCGGACCAGGTGGCGCTCATGGGCGCCTACGCGACGGCGCTGACCGCGCTCGGGAACAAGAAGACGCAGAGCGAGACGCCCTGGAAGCAGCTCGCCCTGGCCCTCATCGCCTCCCTGGAGGACGAGGACATGAGCCGCGCGGCCAAGCTCATCCTGGCCCGGCACCTCGCCGCCGAGCTCGACGCCGACTTCGTGGTCCTCGAGGCGAACGCCTGGCGGACCCTGATGGCCCAGCGGTCCCAGGAGGCGAAGGAGAAGAAGCGCAAGAAGAAGGACGGCGAGGACCCTGCCGGCGGCAAGGACGGGGAGCCGGAGTACGTGCGGCCCCGCTTCTTCGGCGTGGAGGTCACCGGCGAGCGCGTCTGCTATCTCATCGACCTGTCCGACTCCATGGCGGCGCCCATCCCCGAGGGCTGGAAGCCCAAGGGCGCCCCCACGAGTGGCCCCTCGAAGCGGAAGAAGCGCAAGAAGGGCGACCTCCCGAGCGAGGCCGACATCCCGTGGTACAGCGTGACGACCCGCTTCGACCTCGCGCGCGAGCACCTGCGAATCTCCCTGGAGCGCCTGCAGCCCGACCAGAAGTTCTGCGTCATCGGCTTCGGCTCCCGGGCCGAGTACCTCGACGGGAGCAAGGGCATGGTCAAGGCCACCTCCGGCAACGTGAAGAAGGTCCTCAAGGCCCTCGACGGGATCGACATCGGGGACCCCCAGGGCGAGCGGATCCACGGGACCATCTGGGGCGACACCAACCTGCACGCCGGGCTGAAGCTGGCCTTCGCGACCTCGAAGAAGGGCCGCGTGAAGGGCGCGGGCTACGTGGACCCCGAGACCTTCGTGAGCGGCGCCGACACGCTCTTCGTCCTCAGCGACGGCGACCCCTCCGTGGACGACTACACGGTCCAGGACATCGACTACGGCGACGGGACGATCATCACGGACGCGGAGAGCAAGAACGAGGGGGACACGCGGACCATGAACCTCAACTACTTCGGCCCCTACGTGAACTGGCCGCTGCTCATCGAGGACACGCGCCGCATGAACATGCTCCGTGAGCTGGAGATCCACGTCATCTCCGTGGGCGACGCGGACACCAGGGCCCTCGGCATGCTCGCCGAGGTCGGGCTCGGCAAGCTCCAGGTGTTCGGCGACTCGAAGGACTGAGCGGCGAGGGGCCCGCCCCCGCTCGTCCTCAACGCGCCGCGGCCACGGCCTCGAGCCACCCCGTCCCGAAGCGCTCGTCGGGCTCGATGTAGTGGCCCTCGCTCCACTCGTTGAGCGAGGCCACGAACACCAGCGGGTCGTCCACGGGCTGGGGGAAGCGGAGCGCGCGCTCCAGGGCGCGCTGGAAGCCCTCGGGGTGCTCCCCGGTGACCACCGGCGACCAGGGGTAGCGGTCCGGCCGCGTCGCCCCGAAGTCGGCCCCACGCGGCGAGGCGTCCCAGCCGGGCGCCACCGAGGGCATGTAGGGCAGCCCGGACCGAGCGGCGAAACCTGCCCACTCCCCGGCCCGGCGCTCGGTCAGCTCCGTGTAGTCCTGGAGGCTCGGCCCCTTCCACTCGGGGAGGTGAACGTAGTGGGTGACGCTGTCGAAGCCGCAGGCCGCCACGCGCAGCAGCATCTCGGCGTTCGGCTCCACCGCCGCCAGGTGGAGCTCGAGGCCCGTGAGCTCCCTCAGCCGCGCCCGCGCCGCGTCGATCGCCACTCGGGCCCCGTCGAGGCCGAGCTCCTTGAGGAAGAAGGTGGAGTCGAAGATCGAGAGGTAGACCGCGCCCCCGACGCGGAGGTAGTTGGGCCGCTGGAAGTACCGCTCCGCCAGCAGCGTGACGAAGGCCACGAAGTCCTCCACGTCCGAGGAGACCCGGCGCGCGGGATCGATCACCTCGGCGTCCGCGCGACGGACGGGGAGCACGCGGCGCGGCATCCGGTTCGCCCACATCAGCGCGAAGGGGGTCTCGCGGCCGATCTCGCTGCCCAGGTACCCCTCGTCCAGGGCCTCCTCGAAGACGCGCTTGCCGCGGCACCAGAAGACCCCGTGGACGAACGCGTCGACGCCGTGCTGCACGGCCAGCTCCAGCCGACGACCGACGGCCACCGGGTCCCGATCGTCGTACGCGCCCAGCGCGGGCACACGCGGCTGGTGGTGTCCGTCGAACCTGGGGCGGCACCCGGCCACGAGCTCCCACTCGGTGAACCCCGGGTGGAAGCTGCGATCGCGCTCCGGGATCGGGTGCCAGCCGGTGTAGACGTACGCCGCCACTCGCATGACCGCAGGCTAGCGGGGCTCCCGACGGCGGGAGGCGCGGGGCGCGGGCAAACTCCGTCGATTCGCTCGGCAATATGATCCGCAACGGACGAATTGCCCCGGACGGCGACCGCCATCGCCGAAGATCATCCCCATGCCGGCCCCCGAGATCATCCTCGTCGCCCTCGGCGTCCTCGCCGTGGCAGCCCTGGAGCTGGCCCGGCGGACCGCGGCGCTCCGGTCGCGCATGGCGGACCTGGACCGAACCCTCAAGTCGCTCCAGCGGGACCAGGACGTGCTGCTCCGGCAGCTGCGTGGCGGGAACGTAGCCCCGACCGCGAAGCGCGCCGTCGAGGCCGACCGCGCCGAGGAGGTGGAGGTCGAACTCGCGGACGACGAGGAGCTCCTGGACTCGGGGGAGAGCGAACGAACTGCAGCGTCCCGCCAGGACCGGCCCACGATCGAGCTTCGATCCGAGCGCCGCGAGGAGGAGCCAGAGGGGGAGGAACGCTGGGGGGGAGAACGCGTCGAGGAGGACCTCGGACGGGAGCAGCCGCCGGAGGGATCCAGGGCTCCGTCGACCGTCGAGCCCGCCGCCGGGCAGCTCACGGGAGACCGGGGGGAGTCCCCCGATGCGGGCGCCGGAGCCCCCGTCGCCCCCCCGACCGCCGGCGAGACCCGCGGCGCCTCCGAGAGCTGGGAGCGCTGGCTCGGGATCCGCGGTGCCGCGCTCGTGGGCGGCGTGGCCCTCGTCCTCGCGGGGATCTTTTTCGTCCAGGTCGCCATCGAGCGCGGCTGGTTGAACGCCGCCACGCGGGACGCCCTGTCCATCGCGGCGGGCCTCCTCGGCCTCGCGGCCCACGGCCCGCTGATGCGGCGCGGCCACCGGGCCCTGAGCGAGTCGGTGGGCGGCGCGGGCACGGTGCTGGTGCTCGGCGGCGCCTGGGCAGCGGCGCGGCTGCACGGGCTGGTCCCCGATGCCCTCGCGCTGGTGCTGATGGCCGGCGCCGTGGGCGCCGCCCTGCTCCTGGCCGTGCGCTCGAACGCCCAGGTCCTGATGGCCTTCGCCCTGGTCGGCGGCTTCGCGACGCCGCTGCTCCTCGACACCGCCGCCACGACCACGTACCCGCTGCTCGGCTTCCTCCTCGTCCTCAACGGCGCCGTGCTGGTCGCGGCCCGCGTCCGACGCTGGAGCTGGGCCGGGCTCGGCGCGGCCGTGGGCACCTTCCTCGTGCAGGCGGCCTGGCTCACGGTGAACGAGGCGCCCGGCGGCCCCTGGGTGGTCGCCCTCAACCTCGGCCTCGTCCCGGTCGTCTTCGGGTTCCTCCACCGCCGCCACGGCGAGCACTCGGGCGGGCTCCCCGAGCCCGTCACCGTGTCGCTGCTCGCGCCGGCCGTGATCGCCCTCTCCGCGCCGCTGGAGGTGACGTCCACCTCCAGCCTCTGGCCCATGGGGGCGCTCCTGCTGCTGCTCGTGGTGCTGGCCCGGGTGCTGGTCGGCCGCGCTTCCCTCACCCTCGCGGCCGCCCTCACCGCCTCGGTGACCCTGCTGATCACCGCCGGCCGCACCCGCTTCGCCCTCGCCTCCACGGCGACGGACTGGGTCTGGATCCAGTGGGCCGTGTGCGCGGTCGCCCTCGCGGCGGTCCCGCTCGCCCTCGCGTTCCTCGCCCCGGCGCACCGCCGTAGGGAGCAGCTCGGCGCCCCCTTCGCCGCGGCCCTCGTGGGCCTGCTCGGGGCCCCGTTCCTCGCCGGCCCCCCGAAGGTCCTCGAGCTGGCCGTCCCCTTCACGCTCACGGGCGCCGCGCTGACCGCCGTGGCCGCCGCCGCCGCCCTGACCGCCCGCAGCGTGGGGCGAGCCCTGGCCGCGGGCCTCGCCGGCAGCTTCGCGTTCACGGCGTTCGCGCTGTTGACCTCGGACTTCCCCGTCGAGACCGCCTCACCGCCGCTCCTCACCGCGGTCGGGCTGGCCCTCGCCGCAACCGCCCTTGGCCTCAAGGGCGGTCGAGGCAGGGAGGACGCCCTGGCCCTCGGGGCGACCCTCCCCCTGCTGCTGCTCCTCCTCGCGCCGCTGCGCGTGATCCTCCCCGTCGAGGCCGTCGCCCTCGCGCTCTCCTCCGCCGTGCCGATCGCCGTGTCGCCCCGTCGACGGTGGACCTGCGTGTCGTTCACGGCGCTCGCCCTGGCCGCGAGCCTCACGGTCATGGCGCTCCCCGAACGGTGGCACGTGGAGCGCGCGATCGACCCGTGGACGGGCCTGGGCTGCGTCGCGCTGATCCTCGCGGCGGCGGCCCTGGCCGCCCTGTGGCGCCGTGCGGAGGAGCCCGGCGCCGCCTCGCGGGGGGAGATCCTCGCGGTGATCGGGGTCGCCCCCGCCCTGGCCTTCGGGTTCCTCGTCCAGCACCTCTCCAACCGGTTCCTGGTCGAGCCCTTCTGGCTCCTCTCCCCGCGCAACCTCCACCTGGCCCTGGCCGTCAGCGCCGCCGCCATGTTCGCCGCGTACCTCCTGGGCCGGTCACGCGGCGCCGGCCCCCGCGCGGCCGCGGTGGTCGCCGCCGCCGGCGCGGCGCTCCTCTCGCTCACCGCCGCGCGGGCCCTCGCCTTCAGCTGGCCGGCGGTGGAGCTGGCGCTCGCCGGCAGCGCCCTCGCGTTCTTCTCCGGGCGCGCCCACGGCCGGGCGCTCTCCACCCTCGGCTCGGCCGTGCTCTGCGCCGCGAGCGTCGGCGTGGTCGTCTTCACCTTCGTCCTCGAGGCCTTCAGCAGCGAGCCGTTCCTGATCCCCCTGGACGTGACCGTCGATCACCTCATGACCGCGGCGGCCCTGGCGGTCGCGCTGCTGGGGATGCGCGGCACGGACGGGGCCTGGAGGTTCCCGCGCACGATCGTCTCCGTGACCCTGCTCGTCGTCGCCTTCTCCTGGATCAACGCCGTGATCCTGAACAACTACAGCACGGGCGAGCGGATCGCCTTCGACCCGGAGAAGATGCAGGC
>JASFWR010000050.1:0-14468 GCA_050049155.1 Planctomycetota bacterium
GCGAGTCCTGGTTCCCCGCGTTCGACTGGCTCTGGGTCCAGGCGATGTCGTGGTCGAAGACGATGTCGTCCGACTCGGCGGAGGTGGAGGTGTAGAAGAAGGTCCGCGCGCCGCCCCACGAGGCCGTCGTGTGGCTGACGTTGTGGACGTTCACGAGGTCGCTCACAACCTGGTAGCGCGACCCGCTCACCGACCCGTAGTTGGTGTAGAACTTGCCGGCGTCCGGGGCCATGCCGCGAACCGCGGGGTTGCTGGTCCCGTTGCCGAAGACGATGCCGCCCGTGGCGTGGCCGTGGGACTGGGCGCTGCCGCTGCTGCGGACGTTCGTGGCGCCGCCGGTGAAGTCCGGGTGGGAGGCCTCGATGCCCTCGTAGATGTGGGCGTTGACGCCCGCACCGGTGTAGCCGGTCAGGCTCTCGATGTAGTTGCCGCCGCCCTGGATGCGGGCGTTGTCCATGTCCTCCTCGGGGGCGGACCAGCGGTCGATCCACAGGACCTCGTCCATGTGGAGGGTGGCGAGCAGCTGCGGGCCGCTCAGGGAGACCTCGATCAGGAGGCTGCCGGTCTGCTCGCTCTCGACGACGCCGCCGAGGTCCTTGATGCGCGAGATCAGCGCGGGCTTGTCGGTGCGCTTGTCGGCGACCACGACGTTGTAGCGGACGACCTCGGGCTGCTGGACGACCCCCTCGCCGATCAGCTCCGGGTCGAGACGGAACGCGGGGTGGTAGTCCCCGACCCAGCGGACGTCCGACACCCGGCCGAGGGCCTCGACCCGGTCCTCGGCGACGCGCACCACGTAGGCGTTGGTCGGGAGGTAGCCGATGACCTCACCGCCGAGGGCGGCGATCGCGTCCCGGCCGGCCTGGGTGGGGACGCCGCGGAACTGCACGACGTGCATCCGGTCCCGCGCGGTGCCCTGGAGCGCCTCCGGGATCTCGGGGAGGCTGGCGAGCGGGTCGAAGGAGGCGTAGCGGAGCTGGAGCTGGCTCGACGCGCGGTTCGGCAGGCTCGAGAGGACGGGGGACTGCGCGGCGGTGGTCGCGGTGACCGCGCAGGTGGCGAGCGTCGTGCCGAGGATGAACTTGAGCATTGGGAAGTCGGGGTGGAGGGTCGGGCAGGCGAGGGAGCGCCTCTCGGGCGCCCTCCCCACGCCTGCGAGACGGCGGGGAGCGTCCGATGGATCCGCTCAACTGTAGAAGGTCCGGCGGGAGCCGGACGGCGACGGTGGGGCTGCCCGGCGGACGGGGGTCCCCGGACGAGATTCCCTCCGGGGACCGCCGCGCGGGGAGGCCTGGGTCGAGGGTAGGGAATCGTCGGCGCGCGGGCCCCAAAACCCCCGCCCATGGCCCTGGGTGCGTCAATCAGCCCAGGCCGGGATGGCCCCCGGGCCTCCCGGAGCCACCAGCGCGGCCCGGTGGACGCCCGCGGCCGGGGGGGGAGGCCCGGACGTGTCGGCTCCCGGGAGCGGGTCCGACGCCGCGGGCCTGCCCGGCCACCGCGCGTGGGACGGCCGAGGAGCCCCCGGTCAGGGAGCCTCGGTCAAGGAGACGCCGTCAGGTAGCCCCGTTGTAGGAGCCATGGTCCGGGCGCCCCTCGCGCGGACCTCGCCCTCGCGCCCCGGCTCAGGCCGCGGGGCGCTGGCGCTGCTCGTCGTCCGCGGGCACCGCCCGCAGCCTCGTGACCTCGGCGGTCTCCGTGGCCGACGCCTCGGCGGAGCCGACCTCGATCCAGATGGCGGCGCCGCCCAGCTCCACCTCCACGTGGGAGAGGAGCGCGCGGATGAAGAGGATGACGCCGGCCATCTCCATGAACTCCTCGACCGCCGTCCAGAGGTTGTAGCCGAGGGTGTTCAGGAGGTCGTTGCGCTCGTGGTAGATGGTCGCCGCCTCCACGCCCACCGCGCCGCCGACGTAGACCGCGCCGGCCACGATGAACATGTTGCGCGTCCGCCGCGGGAGGCCGCGGAGGAAGGGGAGGAAGGCGAGCCCGGAGAGCGCGACGACGCCGGCACCGAAGGCCGTCCAATGGGTGGAGCGGACGAGGGTGTTGACGGTCTCGTGGAAGCCCGCGACCTCGTCGACGGCGAGCAGCACGAAGCCGGCGCCCAGCAGCGTCCAGTGACGGGCCCAGCGGCGGTCGTCGTGGGACGAGAGCCGGCCGGCGAGGATCGTGAGGGCGCCCGCGCCGAAGAGGATGAGGGTGCTGAACCAGGTGCCGATGCTCTCCTCCTCGTCGAGGTCGAACACCGCGATGTAGAGCCAGCGGTTCACCGGGAGCGTGTCCGTGAACCAGAGCACCATCGCCGTGGCGTGGAGCAGCGCCAGGCCGCTCGCGATCCACAGGAGGGCCCGCGTCGTGCGGGCCGCGTCCACGGGGATGAATTGCAGCTTCCTCTTGGTCATCGGGTTCTCCTGCAGGTTGATCGGAACAACCGCCGGGCGAACCCAAGGGGAACCGCGGTCGCTCGCCCTCGGAGGGCGCCGCGGGGCCCCGGAGGCCGGTGGGACGGTCCACACGCTCCACACGCTCCGGCGGCGCAGCGGTACGCCTCCGAGCCTCCCGTGCGCCCGCGGATGCGGGTTCCTGGGGGCCAGTGGGGCCTGGCGTCCGGACCCGCTCCCTCCCCGGCGGGCTCCCGTCAGCGAGGGGACCGTTCCGAGGTCCCCTCGCGGGCCGGCGCATCGACCGGATCCCCGCCCGACGCGCCGGCGCGCGCGCAGCGGATCAGGAAGTCCGTGAGCTCCTCGGAGCGGAACCACCCCGGCCACATGTCGTGCCCGCGGCCCTCCATCACGCGGAGGGTCATGGGGCCGCCCAGGGCCGCGTAGCGCCGCGCCACGGCGCCCGAGTTGAGGCCGAGGGGCACGACCTCGTCCTGGCTACCGTGGAGGTGGAGGATCGGGACGCGCGCGGCCGCGAGGGGCGCGAGGCGATCGACGGGGTTCACGGCCGTGAGGCACTCGGCGAGCGCGGCCTCGCTCAGGCCGAAGGCCGGCGCCGCGCGGGTCAGGCCGGGGTAGCTCGCGAGGTCGCACACCGGGTAGATCCCGCCGATGCCCGCGACGGCCTCCGGGCGACCGGCGGCCCAGCTGTAGTGCATGAGCCCGCCGCGGCTGCGGGCCATGAGCGCCGGCTGCTTCGCGTAGCCGCGGACCTCGGTGAGGTGTCGGTACAGGGCCTCGAAGCACGCCGTCCCGGCGGGGCTGCCGTAGGACTCCCCGGCGTCGATCCCCGCGATGGCGACGCCCGCCGCGAGCATCCGGTCGAACATCCAGCCCTCCGCCTCCCCGGGATACGGCGGGAGGGTCGGCGCGTACCAGACCCAGGGCATCGGCCCCTCCGCCCGGCGCTCCCGCGGCGGCTCGATCACGAACGCCGTCCGCCCCGCGATGGTCAGGGTCGTCCCGGGACGGGGGAGCGCCTTCAGCGCTCGCCTCCGGTCGTCCCCGGCGACCTGCGGCATGGCCTCGAGGTCGAGGGCCTGGATCCAGGCGTCGCGGAAGCGCACCTGGTTGTGGTGCCCCTGCAGCTTGATCGGGCGGGGCTCCGGCCCTTCGGGCTTCCCCGCGCCGGTCTTGCGGGGCAGGGCGACGTCGTCGTGGATGAGCCGGCCGTTGTGGAGGACGGTGATCCGCGCGTCCTCGGTCTTGGCGTCCCCCTCGAAGCGGGCGGCCCGGAAGACGATGTCGTAGGTCTGCCAGGCCTCGGCGGGCCAGCTCGCCGGCTGGTCCGGCTTGCGGAGGCGGTAGAGGCTCCCGCAGTCGAAGGCCGCGTACTCCCCCCACGGGACCTCGAACGAGTCGAGGATCTGCACCTCGTAGCGCTGCTGGATGTACACCCCGGAGTTGCCCCGCGCCTCGCGGTTCTCGTCGTCCGCCCGGTTGACGGCGAACTCGAGGTGCATGCGGAAGTCCCCGTACGGATCAGGGGTGAGGACGCTGTCCCAGCCCGGGGACGCCGTGAGCACCCCGTCCGCGAAGGACCACTGCCCCGGCCCGTCGCCCTCCGGGACCAGGGTGTGTCCGTCGGGCCCGATGAGCCGGGTCGCGCCGGCGGGGGCCTCCCGGAAGTCCAGCAGCGGGTCCCCGGGGCCCTGGGCGGTGAGAGGGGTCAGCAGGAGGGCGGCGTGGAGCAGGAGCATGGAGCCGAGGGTAAGGGCCGGGCGCGCCGCAGCGCCGCAGCCCGGTGTCTCTCCTCGGATCTTTTCGAGGCGGACGGGCACCGAGCGCGTTCAGACGGGACTAGTCTTCCGCTGACATGTTCGCGAACTCGCTCATCACGACGCCGCCGGCCACCAGCTGGCGATGGTGGCCCAAGGGCCCCGGGTCTCCCCGGGAGCTCGGGCGCGCCTGTTGAGCGCCGGACCGAGCTCCCCGCCGCGATCGCGGCGATGAACAGGACACCCGCGGGCCCCCGAGAGACACCTCTCGGGGGCCCGCTCCCGTTGCGCGACCACCACGACCGACCGAACCACGACCTGCCCCCTCCTCCCGTGAACATCACCCGACCGCTCCGAGCCTCCACGATCGACGACGCGGACCGACACCGCCTCGTGTGGGCGGTGCTCCCCGCCGACCGGATGACCCCCGTCCGCGCCTTCGAGCGGCTCCGCGCCGCCGGGCACCGGGCCGCCCTCCTGGAGTCGGTGGAGGGTCCCGAGCGGCTCGCCCGCTACAGCTTCGTGGCCCTCGACCCGGACGGCTCGCTCAGGGCGCAGCCGCGCCACGCGGTGCTCACCGACGCGGACGGTCGGGAGGAGGTCCTCGACCTGCCGCCCCACGAGGCCCTGAGGGAGGCGTCGCGCCGACGCGGCCGGCAGGGCACGGGGATCGCGCACCCCGACCTGCCGAGCTTCCGCGGCGGGTGGCTCGGCTACTTCACGTACGAGTGGGCGTCGACCCTCGAGCCCCGCGTCCCGCGCCCCGGCGCCGCCGAGGGCGCGCCGGACGCGGTCTTCGACCACTACCCCGACGTCCTGGCCTTCGACCACGCGGCGCAGACGTGCACGATCCTCTGCGCCGCGCCCGAGGGCGCCGCGGACGAGGGGGCCGCGCGCGCTCGCCTCGAGCGGATCGCCGCGGGGATGGAGGGCGCGGAGCCGCGCGAGGAGGGGTTCCGCCTCCTGGACGCCGAGCCCGTGCCGCTCACCACTCGCGAGGAGTTCGTGGCGGGCGTCGAGTCGCTCAAGGCGTCCATCCGCGAGGGTGAGATCTTCCAGGCGGTCCTCAGCCAGCGCCTCGAGCAGCGCTTCGAGGGGGACCCGTTCACGCTCTACCGGGTGCTCCGGCTCGTGAACCCGGCGCCGCACATGTTCTTCTTCGAGGCGGACGACACGACGCTCGTGGGCACCTCCCCCGAGCGGTTGGTCTCCGTCATGGAGGGCCGGATCGAGGTCGTCCCCATCGCGGGCACCCGGCCCCGCGGGGCGACGCCCGCGGACGACGAGGCCCTGGGGATCGAGCTGCGCCGGGACGAGAAGGAGTGCGCCGAGCACGACATGCTCGTGGACCTCGCGCGCAACGACGCGGGCCGGGTGGCGCGGGTCGGCTCGGTGGAGGTGGAGGAGCACCGGACCCTGGTGCGCTTCCCGCGGGTGCAGCACCTGGTGAGCCGGGTGGGCGCGGACATCGCGCCCGGCAAGGACGCCCTCGACGCCCTCGCGGCGGCCTTCCCCGCCGGGACGGTGAGCGGCGCGCCCAAGGTGCGGGCCATGGAGCTCGTCGCGGCCATCGAGGGCCGCGAGCGCGGCGCCTACGCCGGCGCCTTCGGCTACCTGGACCGGGCGGGCGACCTGGACGTGGCCATCGCGATCCGGACCGTGGTCTGCGAGGGCGGCAAGCTGAAGCTCCAGGCGGGGGCCGGCGTCGTGCTCGACTCCGACCCGCAGAAGGAGTACGAGGAGACGCTGCACAAGCTCAGCGCGCTCCTCGAGGCCGCGCGGCTCGCCGCGTCGCCCACGTTCCAACCCGAGGGACGCCCGGCGTCCGAGCCGGAGCCCGAGCTCGAGCCCGAGACGCGCGCGGAGGCCTCCTGATGATCCTGCTCATCGACAACTACGACTCCTTCGTCTTCAACCTCGAGCAGGCCCTGGCCAGCCTCGGCGCGGAGGTCATGGTGGTCCGCAACGACGCGCTCACCGTCCAGGAGGCCCTGGACCTCGAGCCCACCGCCGTCGTGATCAGCCCTGGCCCCGGTCGCCCCGAGTCGGCGGGCATCGTCCTCGACCTGCTCCAGGCGCTGCCCGCCGAGGTCCCGGTCCTCGGCGTCTGCCTCGGCCACCAGGCCCTCGTGCTCTCGGAGGGTGGCGCCCTGGAGGTGGACGGGGCGCCGGTCCACGGCAAGTCGAGCCTGGTGCACCACGACCAGTCGGGGCTCTTCGAGCGCATGGCGACGCCCATGACCTGCGGCCGGTACCACTCCCTGCGCGCCGACCGCGCGGCCCTGCCGGAGTCCCTGCGCCTCGTGGCCTGGACGGAGGACGGCAGCGTCATGGGGGTGGAGCACCGCTCGCTGCCCAGGTACGGCCTGCAGTTCCACCCCGAGTCCATCCTCACTCCCCTGGGGGAGAGCGTGGTCGCCCGCTTCCTCTCGCGGGCCGGCGTGGCGGTGGACCTCGACCCGGTGGAGGGGCGCCTGCGATGAGCGGCGAGCTCACCCTCCAGGAGGGCCTTCAGCGGGTCGTCTCGGACGATCCCCTGGGGCGTGGAGAGGTCCAGCACCTCTTCGAGCGGGTCCTCGACGGCGACGCCGACCCGGCGGTGCTGGGGGCGTTCCTGGCGGCCCTGGCCCAGCGCGGCGAGCGGGCCGAGGAGGTGGCCGGCGTCGCGGCGGCCCTGCGGGCGCGCATGACGCCCTTCGAGCACGGGCTCCTCGACGCGGTGGACACCTGCGGCACGGGCGGGGACGGCCTCGGCATGGTCAACGTCTCCACGGCCGCCGCTTTCGTGGCCGCCGCGGCGGGCGCCAGGGTCGTGAAGCACGGCAACCGCAGCGTCTCATCCCGCTCGGGCTCCGCGGACGTGCTCGAGGCCCTCGGCGGGGCGGTGGACGTGGACGAGGACGTCGCCCGTCGCGCCCTCGACGCCACGGGGTTCACCTTCCTCTTCGCACCCAGGTACCACCCGGCCATGCGCCACGCAGCGCCCGTCCGACGGGCCCTGGGAATCCGCACCGTGTTCAACCTCGTGGGGCCCCTCGCGAACCCCGGCGTCGTCCGGCGGCAGGTGATCGGCGCGCCGTCCCCGGCGCTCCAGGACCTGGTGGCCGGCGCGCTCGAGGAGCTCGGGACCGACGCCGCGCTGGTGGTGCACGGCCACGGCGGCGCGGACGAGCTGACGCTCTCGGGCGCCAACCGCGTGATCGCGCTCGGCGACGCCCGAGGAGAGGGGCTGGACGCCGCGGACCTCGGGCTCGCGGCCGCGCCCGAGTCGGCCCTCGAGGGCGGCGGGCCCGAGCGCAACGCGGCGATCATCCGCGACGTCCTCGGCGGCGCCGCCGGTCCGGTGCGCGACGTCGTGCTCCTCAACGCGGCGGCGGCCCTCCTGGCGGCCGGCGTGGCGGGGAGCCCGGCGGACGGCGTCGCCCGGGGCGCCGAGGCCCTGGACAGCGGCCGGGCCCTCGCCGTCGTGGACGGCTGGGCGGGCATCACGGCAGGTGCCGCGTGAGCGAGCCGACGCCCATCACCGGGACGCGCCTCGACCCCATCCTGCGGGACGTGGCCGCCCGCGCGAGCGAGCGCGCCGCGGCGCGCGGCGGCCCCGCCGTGCCGGACCCCGACCCCGCCCGGGGCACGCGCTTCGTGCGCGCGCTCCGCGGCCCCGGCCTCTCGATCATCGCGGAGTGCAAGCGGCGCTCGCCCTCGGTGGGCTCCCTCTCGGCCGAGGTCGGCCTCGAGGGCCGTGCGGCGGCCTACGCCGAGGGCGGCGCGTCCGCCCTCTCGATCCTCACCGAGCAGGACCACTTCGGCGGGGCGCCGGAGGACCTGGCGGCGGCGGCGGGCGCGGGGCTCCCGCGGCTGCGCAAGGACTTCCTCCTCTCGGTCGACATGGTCGTCGAGAGCGTCGCCATGGGCGCGGACGCGGTGCTCCTCCTGGCGGTCTGCCTGGACGACGCGCGGCTGCGCGACCTGCGGGATGCCGCGCGGGACCTCGGGCTCGCGGTGCTGCTCGAGGTGCACGACGAGGCGGAGCTCGAGCGCGGCCTCGCGGTGGAGCCGGACTGCCTGGGCGTGAACGCGCGGGACCTGCGGACCTTCGAGGTGGACCTCGCCGTGCCGGAGCGGCTGCTCCCCCGGGTCCCGGGGCACGTGGTCCGCGTGGCGGAGAGCGGTATCCACCGTCCCGAGGACGCGCGGCGCATGCTGGAGGCGGGCGCGGACGCGGCGCTGATCGGCGAGGCGCTCATGCGCGACCCGGACCCCGCGGCGGTCCTCGCCGCCTGGCGCCGAGCCCTGGGGGAGGTGGCGCCGTGAGCCTCCTCGAGCGACGGGCCCGGCCCCTGGCGAAGGTCTGCGGCCTCACCCGGGAGGACGACGTGCGCGCGGCCCTGGACGCGGGCGCGGACCTCATCGGGCTCGTGGTCCACCCGCCGTCCCCGCGGCACCTCGACGAGGCGCGGCTCTCGGAGCTGGCCCGCCTCGTGCAGGACCTCGGCGGCGCGAGCGTCCTCGTGGTGGTGGACGCCGAGCGCGCCGCCGTCGAGGCGCTGGCGGGGGCGACGGACCTCGACGCCGTGCAGCTCTGCGGGTCCGAGCGTCCGGAGGACTGGCGCGGTGCGCCCTTCCCGCTCCTGCGCCGCCTCGGCGTGGACGTGGCGGCTCCGGAGGAGCTCGGGCGCTGGCGTGACGTCGCCGGCGCGTTCGTGCTCGATCACCCCGCCGCCCCGGGGGGGACGGGGCGCGCCGTGGACCTCGCCCGCGCCGCGGCCCTCGCCCGGGAGGCGCCCTGTCTCCTCGCGGGCGGCCTCGACGCGGACGCCGTGGCGGCCTTCGAGCGCCCCCAGGACCTGCTCGGCTTCGACGCCTCGTCGCGGCTGGAGTCCTCGCCCGGCCGCAAGGACTCCGGCGCCGTGCGCCGCTACGTCGCGGCGGTCCACGCCGCTGCACCCCACACCGAGGGCCCCCGCGGCTCCGCACCCCGATGACCACTCCCGCTCGACCCACGTTCCGCGTCTCCCCGCGCTTCCACCCGCCCGGCGCGCCGTCCGAGGACCGCCTCGGGCTCGGCGGCGGCTTCGGCGGCTGCTTCGCCCCCGAGACGCTCATGGCCAACCTCGTGGAGCTCGAGTCCCTGTGGCTCGACGCCCGCGAGGACCCCGACTTCCTCCGCGAGCTCTCGGACCTGCTGACGAACTACGCGGGCCGGGCGACGCCGCTGTCCCACGCGCCGCGCCTCTCGGAGCGCACGGGGGCGGAGGTCTGGCTCAAGCGCGAGGACCTGCTCCACACCGGGGCGCACAAGCTCAACAACACCCTGGGCCAGTGCCTGCTCGCCCGCCGCGCGGGCAAGACGCGCATCATCGCGGAGACCGGCGCCGGCCAGCACGGCGTGGCCTCCGCCACCACCGCCGCGCGGCTCGGGATGGAGTGCGTCGTGTACATGGGCGCCGTGGACGCGGCGCGGCAGGCGCCGAACGTGCGCCGCATGGAGCTGCTCGGCGCTCGGGTCGAGCTGGTGCATTCGGGCTCGAAGACGCTCAAGGACGCGGTGGACGAGGCCATGCGCGCCTGGGTCGAGGACCCGGACGGCTCCCACTACGTGCTGGGCAGCGCGCTGGGGCCGCACCCGTTCCCGCGCATCGTCGCCGACTTCCAGAGCGTCATCGGCCGGGAGGCGCGGGCCCAGGTCCTGGAGCAGGCGGGGGGGCTGCCGGACGTGGTCGTCGCGTGCGTCGGCGGCGGCTCCAACGCCATCGGCATCTTCCGGGGCTTCGTCGACGACGAGGCGGTGGAGCTCGTGGGCGTGGAGGCCGGCGGCCACGGCGTGAGCAGCGGGGAGCACGCGGCGCGCTTCGACGGCGGGGCGCCGGGGGTGCTCCACGGGGCGCACACCTGGGTCCTGCAGGACAGCGCCGGACAGGTGCGGGAGACACACAGCGTCAGCGCGGGCCTCGACTACCCGGCGGTGGGACCCGAGCACGCGGCCCTGCACCTCGGCGGCCGGGCGCGCTACGCGAGCGTGACCGACGACGCGGCCCTCGACGCCTTCGCGGCCGTGGCCGAGCTGGAGGGGATCCTGCCCGCCCTCGAGTCGAGCCACGCGGTGGCCTGGGTGCTGGCCCAGGGTGAGGCGCTCCGGGGGCGGCGCGTGCTGATCAACATGTCCGGCCGAGGTGACAAGGACCTGGAGAGCGTCGTCCGCGCGAACGCGGAGCGGGAGGCGCGGCGATGAGCGCCCTCGACGACAACCGGCTCGTCGCCATGGCGCGCGGGCTGCGCGCCGCGGGGGAGACGCGCATCGCGCCGTACCTCACGGCAGGGGACGGCGGGCTCGACCGGACGCTGGAGCTCCTGCGCGCCGTCGAGGGCGCCGGCGCGGCGTGCGTCGAGCTCGGCGTGCCCTTCACCGACCCGATCGCCGACGGCCCCGTGCTGCAAGCCGCGGCCGCGCGCGCGCTGGCGGCGGGGACGACCCTGGACGGGATCGCGGACACGGTCCGGGCCTTCCGCGCCGGCGGCGGTTCGATCCCGATCCTCGCCTTCAGCTACCTGAACCCGCTCATGGGCGGCGGCGTCGCCGGGGGCCTCGCAGACCGGCTGGACCAGCTCAGGGGCGCGGGCTTCGACGGCCTCCTGGTGCCAGACCTCCCGGTGGAGGAGGCCGCCTCGCTGGGCGCCCTCGCGGAGGACCGGGGCCTCGCGACCGTGCTGTTCTGCGCGCCCACCACCACGGACGAGCGGCTCGCCCGCGCGGCCGAGGCGACCCGCGGCTTCCTCTACGTCGTGGGACGGACCGGGGTGACCGGCGCCGCGACCGCGATGTCGGACGACGCGTCGGGCTACCTCCGCCGCGCGCGCGCGCTGGCGGGCGACGTGCCCCTCGGCGTGGGCTTCGGGATCCGCACCGCGGCGCAGGTCGCGGCGGTGGGCGAGCACGCCGAGCTGGCCATCGTGGGCAGCGCCCTCGTGGACGCCGTCCACCGTGCTGCTGACCAGGCCGCTGAGCTGGCCGCGGCGGACGCGGCCGACCCGACCGAGGCCGCCGCCCGTTGCGCCGCCGACTTCATCCAGGGGCTCCAGACCCCCGCCCTCCCCAGCTGACCGAGGACCCACCATGCGAGCCCACCTCTCCCACATCGACCGCGCCATCGCCCGCCTGCTGGACGAGCGCGCCCGCCTCGCCGCCGAGATGGCGAGCGGCGGCGCGAGCGGCGCCGCCGTCGACCCCCTGACCTCGGATCTGCTCCGCCGTGGGGACGGCGACTTCCCTGCGGACGACCTCGCGGAGGTCTTCGAGCGCATCGCCGCCGGCTGCCGGCGCGCGAGCGAGGGGGCGCGGCCGTGATCATCACGTTCCATAAGGGCACGGCCGAGGCGGACGTGCAGGCGGTCGTGCGGGACCTCGAGTCCGCGGGGCTCCGCACCGCCCGGTCCAGCGAGCTCCGCCGCCCGATCCTCGCCGTCGTGGACGACGTGCCCGCCGACGTGGCAGGGCACCTCGCCGGGCGGGCGGGGGTGGACGAGCTCGTCGAGCCGCGGGGCAGCTGGCGCCGGGTGGACCGGCGGTTCCGGGACAGCCCCACGGTGGTGGACGTGGGCGGCGTCCCCTTCGGCGGGCCGGGGATCACGGTCATCGCCGGGCCCTGCAGCGTGGAGGGCAAGGAGGTGATCGAGGAGGTCGCCGGCCTCGCCCGCCGGGCGGGCGCCCACGTGCTGCGCGGCGGCGCCTTCAAGCCGCGGACCAGCCCCTACGCGTTCCAGGGCCTGGGGGCGGAGGGGCTGCGCCAGCTCAAGGACGCGGGCGAGAAGGTGGGGATGCCCATCGTCAGCGAGGTCATGGACGCGGCGCACCTGCCGGCCTTCCTGGACGCCGGCGTCGACTGCCTGCAGATCGGGGCGCGCAACATGCAGAACTTCACGCTCCTCAAGGCGGTCGCGGCCACGGGGCGGCCGGTGATGCTGAAGCGCGGGCTCAGCGCGACGATCAAGGAGTGGCTCCAGGCGGCGGAGTACCTGGCGGCGTTCGGTGGGGAGGAGATCATCCTCTGCGAGCGGGGGATCCGGACCTTCGAGACGGCCACCCGGAACACCCTCGACCTCACGGTGCTGCCGCTCCTCCGCCAGTGGACCCACCTGCCGATCGTGGTGGACCCGAGCCACGCGGCGGGGATCCCGGAGCTGATCCCGGCCCTCTCCCGCGCCGCCGTCGCGGCGGGCGCGGACGGCGTCGCCGTGGAGTGCCACCCGCGGCCGGCCGAGGCCCGGAGCGACGGCGCGCAGGCCCTGCTCCCGGGGGAGCTGGCGACCCTGGTGGCCGAGGCGCGGGTCGTGGCCGTGGCGGTCGGGCGGCGCTTCGCCCCGCCCGCTGCCTGAGCCGGCCCGCGATCAGAGCCGGTAGAACTCCTCCCAGCCCTCGCGCGGCGGCGGGCCGGCGAGCATGGCCTGGGCCGTGTCGTCGTTGGTGATGCGCTCGGTCTCGCGGTCGAACTCGAGGGTGCCGCCGAGGCGCTGGGCGATCATGCCGAGGCAGAACATCTGGCAGAGGGGGCCGGCCACCCGGAAGGGGGAGCGGGTCTGCTCCTCGCCCTTCACCGCGCGGATGAAGTTGAGGTGGTGGTTCGAGCCGACCTCGTAGGCGGGGAGCTCGGCCTCGAGCTCCTTCGCCTTCTCCTCGGGGACGATGGAGAGGGGGTTGCCGTGGGAGGAGCCGACGAAGGTGAGCTCCTTGGAGCGGATGATCTTCCCCGCGCGCCCGAGGCCCTTGCCCTCGGGGAGCTCGGCCGGGCGCTCCGGTCGGTTCTGCGTGCCGTCGTACCAGGTGACCTCGCAGGCCGGCTCCTCGCCGCGAGCGGGGAAGTCGAACCGGATCGTCGAGGCCATGGGGAAGATCAGGTCCCGCGGGCCCTCGCGCTTGACCGCCGTCACCTTGTTCGGGATCCCGAGGTCGAGGAAGCGGTGGACCGTGTCGAGGATGTGCGGCCCCCAGTCCCCGAACGCGCCCGAGCCGTAGTCGTACCAGCTCCTCCAGTTGCCGGGGTGCAGCTTGGTGCTGTACGGAGCCTCCGGGGCCGTGCCCAGCCAGGTGTCCCAGTCGAGTCCCTCCGGCATGGGCTCACCGCTGGGGTAGTCCTCGATCTTCCAGCCGTGCCAGCGCCGGCCGGAGTTCATGTACGCGGTGACCTCGGTGACGTCCTTGATGATCCCCGCCTCGCGCCACGCCTTGAACTGGTGGTAGTTGGCGCCCGAGTGCCCCTGGTTGCCCATCTGGCAGGCGACGCCGTACTTCTCCTCGGCGGCGATCAGCAGGCGGATCTCCTCGTACGTGTGGGCCAGCGGCTTCTCCACGTAGACGCCCTTGCCGAGGGACATGGCGAGCATGGCGATGGGGAAGTGCGCGTGGTCGGGCACGCCGATGGTGCACGCGTCGATGTCCTTCTCCATCTCGTCGAACATCACCCGGAAGTCGCGGTAGCGGGGCACGTCGGGGAACTCCTTCTCGATCCCCGCCGTGTGGGGGGTCCCGAGGGCGACGTCGCACAGGGCGACCACGTTCACGAGCCCGGTCCGGTAGACGGCCATGCCGTCCCCGCCGCCCATGCCGCCGCAGCCGATGATGGCCACGTTGACCTTCTCGTTGGCACCGAGGACGCGGCCGGGTAGGGCGCCGAAGGCAGCGGCCGAGGCCGCGAGGTGGTTGAAGCGACGACGGGAGAGGGGGGCGTTCATGGGAAGGGTTGCTCGGACGCACCCCTGACGTGGGGCATGGGTCGGGGTCACCTGACCGGCCGTCGCGGCGCTGATCGCCGGACGCTGGCATGTCGGAGGGACTTCAGAGGTAGCACGCCTGCCCGATCCGTGGGTCACCTCACACATCGAAAGCGGGAGGGCGGATGCGAGCGCGTGCATGGCCTCGACCGGATTAGTCCCAGTCCGGCTTCCAAGTCGCGGTTGCCTCGCCGGCGGACGCATGGCGGCTACTACGATCCCCCGCCCCTGCGGTGATGATGTCACCGCACTGAAGACCCCTGCCGACGAACGATGAGTGACGTGTTCATGGTCGGAGAGCAGCGCTCCGGCTCCAACCTCCTGAGGCTGATGCTGGCCTCCGGGGGCTTCGCTGCGCCGCACCCCGCCCACGTGCTCTCGCGCGTGACGCCGCTCCTGCCGCGCTTCGGGGACCTCGAGGAGGACCGCAACTGGGAGGGGCTGGTCGACACCTGCTGCACCCTGGTGGAGCGGAACCCGGTCCCCTGGGAGCCGCTGGAGTCGCTGGACCGCGCGGTCATCGCCGCGGGCTGCCGGGACCGCTCGC
>JASFWR010000311.1:0-4579 GCA_050049155.1 Planctomycetota bacterium
TGGCCGCCGCGCGCTCGAGCACCCCGTCCGAACAGATCGCGGGCGGGGTGGTGGAGCCGTGGTCGCAGGTCGGGTCGCCGGACATACGCACTTACATTCTATCGATCGTTCAAGTGATGGGTCGAGACGGGGCATCGAAACCTCGAGCTTCGCCCCACCACGCCCCTTCAAGCGGCGCGAACGCAGTGCCTTAGGGCGACCGACCGCTCTGGGACACGCCCCGTCCGCCTGGCTCCAGCGCTGCTCAGGCGGCCCCTGGAGGGCCGCTCCTGGCTCCAGCCACACCGTGGCGGGCCCAGGAGCCCCCGCGGGGCGAGCAGCGCCCCCCCCGTGCGCGGCCTCGCGGCGAGGCGCCGACGCGGGCCGTCGAGGTGCTCCTCCCCCACGGCCGCTCCCGAAGCAGCGCCTACGGGCAGAAGCTGACCCGCAGCCCGTCGCTGAAGTTGAAGCCGGCGCCGCCCGGTCCCCCGGGGTCGCGGTAGCAGAACTGGAAGTGGTACGGCGTCCCGGCGAAGACCTGCCCGGCGCCGCCGTTCATCGGGGGGGCGTCGAAGTCGAGGGGGAGGAAGGCGCTGCCGAGGAAGTCGCACTGGACGGCCTGGAGGCGGAACACGCCGCCCCCCTGACCGACACAGAGCGTCCCGTTCCCGAGCGGCAGCTGCGCCGGCTCCCCGCCGTAGAAGAACAGGCCCGCCTGGAGCGGCGGCGCGTAGAAGGCCTGGAGCGAGAACGCGTTGGCGGCGAGGGACGGGGTCCCCGACGAGAAGATCCGCGCGCCCGCGCCGACCGCGTTGGGGCTCGTGACGCAGTAGCTCGTGGGCGGCGGCTCGGGGCACTCGACGATCGGGACGTCGAAGAAGGCGAGGGCGCCGACACCGCGGGCGTTGGTGACCCAGGGGCCGTCCAGCGCGTGCCCAAGGTACGAGATGCGCGAGGCGGTGCTCGGCCCCGCGAGGTCGAGCAGCAGGGTGTTGCCGGACGGGGTGCCCCCCAGCACCAGCTGCCCGCTGTCGAGCTGGAAGTGGAGGCCCGCCCCCGCGTCCCAGAGGATCGTGTCCCCCGGCTCCTTGAAGGTCAGGCGTACGCGGTCCCGCGCCGGGCCCTCCCAGGTGGCGTGGAGGACGTCGGGGGCCTCGATGTCCTGGGTGTCGGTGGAGCCGTACAGGTCCCGGAGGACGAGGCGGGCGATGCGCTCCCCGAGCTCCTGGTAGCCGGCGCTGCGATAGTGGCACCCGTCGTGCAGGGGCGCCGCGGTCGTCGACATCACCTGCACGTCGGCGTACTGGCTCGGGAGCTGCCGCTGGACCTCGCGGACGCCGCGGCCGCTCACGCCGCAGCCCGTGCGGACCTGGAAGACGTAGAGCTGCTCGAGGGCGGGGAAGTCCGCGCGCCAGTCCCCGTGGAGGGCGGCGAAGTTCTGGGCGTGCAGCGCCTCGTCGCCGTTGTCGCTCTCCCCCTGGTACCAGAGCAGGGCGCGGGCCGTGGCGGCCATCTCCGCCAGCCGCGCGCGCCACAGGAGGCGGCCGTAGATGGTGGCGGGGTTCTCCGGGTCCGAGGCGTCCCGCAGGTGCTGCGTGCTGCTGGTCCCCCCCACCGCGCCGTTCAGGAGCGCCACCGGGACGCCCTCCGAGGCGACGACGCGCTGGGCGAGCACGTGGCCCCACTGGCCGACCCCGGCGTGGCCGTAGCGGACCTCCGCGTCGGCCTCGTCCCAGCCCCGGTCGAGGACGGCGCCGGGGTTGTCCGCCGCCGAGCCGAAGGACCGGATCCACGGGCTGCGCGCGAGGTTCGCGACGCCCTCGTTCCAGAAGTCCCACGCCGCCGCGTTGGACTGCCCCTGGACGAGGAACGTGTCGCCGCAGGTGATCCGCCGCCGGACGGCCACCGGCGTGACGGTCGACCCGGACACGAGCCGCAGGGTCGCCTCGTGGTCGTGGAAGCCGGCGTCGATGGCCGCGGTGAGCGAGAAGCTCGCGGCGCCGCCGGCGTAGGTGAGCGCCGCGTCGACCACCGTGAACGGGGCGCCGTCCTTGAGGACGGACACCTCGACGCGGTCGAAGCCGGGGGTCAGCACCTGCCCCTCGAAGCGGAGCTGGGCGCGGTCCTGGGCGTCCCGCTGCAGGAGCTGCCCGCTCCGCGGCGCGCGCTCGAGGAGCACCTCGGGCTGCGGGCTCGAGAGGTACTTGGCCACGAGGTACCCCTCCACGGCCGCGCGCTCCACGGGGTCCAGGACCCGGTCGTAGACCATCAGCTCGGAGATCCTCCCGACGAACCCGAAGCCCCCCGCGAAGGACCCCACCTGCAGCCCCGGATCGGTGTGGGCCGGGGCGCTGCCGGTCCCGACCTGCTGCCCGTCCTGGTGGAGGGTGCCGGTCCCGCTCTGCGCGTCGTAGGTCGCCACCAGGACGACCGGCTCGCCGACCTCCACGGGCACCGAGCTCGTGGCGAAGATGCCCGAGTGGTAGATCCGCGCGCGGTCCGAGCTCTCGAAGTAGACCGCGTGCTGGGAGCCGCCCGAGAGGACGTTGTTGGTCGCCGCGAGGTCGTCCACCGCGCACACCATCACCTTGGTGTAGCTCCCCGTCGGCATTCCGTCCGGCCGCGCGAGGGAGTCGTTGCCGTCGAAGACCAGGGTCGGGTGGCCGCCCGGACCGACGGCCTCGAGGGTGGGCATCCGTGCCCCGTCCCCCTGGACGACGTCGTGCCCGGCGGGGCTCCGGTCGCGCCACGCCTCCACCTGGTCCCCGAGGCGCGCCTCGGCGCCGAGGTCGCCGCTCAACCAGAGGACCCGCCCCGCGGAGGGGCCCTGGGCGAGCGCCGGCGCGGCGGTCAGCAGCGAGAGCGCGAGGAGGACGGGGCGCATGGCCCCATGCTACGGGAACGGCCCGACCGCGCCGGCCGCGCGCCTCCCCTCTCGCTGGAGGGCTCGACGCGGGACGGTCAGCGGGACCAGCCCGACATGCTCTCGAGCAGGTAGGTCAGCAGCTCCGTCACCTTGACCTTCTCCTGCTCCATGGAGTCCCGGTGGCGCACCGTGACCACGCCGTCGGCGACCGTGTCGCCGTCGACCGTGACGCAGAAGGGCGTGCCGATCTCGTCCTGGCGGCGGTAGCGGCGGCCGATGGCCCCCTTCTCGTCGTAGAAGGTGCTCATGCGGGCCCGGCGCAGGAGGGTCTCGATCTCCCGGGCCTTCTCCGGCATGCCGTCCTTCTTCACGAGCGGGAACACGGCGCAGGTGATCGGGGCGATCTCGGGGTGGAAGCGCAGGACGACCCGGGTGTCCTTCTCCAGCTCCTGCTCCTCGTAGGCGTCGATCAGGAAGGTGAGCGCCATGCGGTTGATGCCGCCGGCGGGCTCGATGACGTAGGGCGTGTAGTGCTCCTTCGTCTGCGGGTCGAAGAACACCAGGTCCGTGCCCGACGCCTCGCTGTGGCGCTTGAGGTCGAAGTCGGTGCGGCAGGCGATGCCCTCGAGCTCGCCCCAGCCGAAGGGGTACTCGTACTCCACGTCCGCCGTGGCCGTCGAGTAGTGCGCCAGCTCCGAGGCCTCGTGCTCGCGCATGCGGAGCTTCTCCTCGCGGATGCCGAGGGTCGTGTACCAGTCGAAGCGCGCCTTGCGCCAGTAGTCGTACCAGTGCTGCTCGTCGGCGGGCGGCACGAAGAACTCCATCTCGGCCTGCTCGAACTCCCGCGTGCGGAACACGAAGTTCCCCGGCGTGATCTCGTTCCGGAAGCTCTTGCCGATCTGCGCGATGCCGAAGGGCGGCTTCTGGCGCGAGGCCTCGAGCACGTTCTTGAAGTTGAGGAAGATGCCCTGGGCCGTCTCGGGCCGCAGGTAGGCGATGTTGTCCTCGCTCTGGAGCGCCCCGATGTAGGTCTTGAACATCAGGTTGAACTGCCGGACGTCGGTCCAGTCGTCCGTCCCGCTGACGGGGCACTTGATCCCCGCCTCGGCGATGAGGGCGCCCATGGCGTCGTTGTCCCCGAGCGCCGCGTTGAGCTTCTCCTGCAGGGCCGCGGCCTGCTCGGTGCGCCCCTTCTTCTCGTACTTCGCGATCTTGCCCTCGATCAGGTGGTCGGCGCGGTAGCGCTGCTTCGAGGTCTTGTTGTCGATCAGCGGATCGGAGAAGCCCCCCACGTGGCCGGAGGTGATCCAGGTCTGGGGGTTCTGGATGATCGCCGAGTCGAGCCCGACCACGTCGCCGCGCTCCGTGACCATGCGCGACCACCAGGCGTCCTTGACCCGGCGGAGGAGCTCCACGCCGAGCGGCCCGTAGTCGTACGTGTTCCCGATGCCCCCGTAGATCTCGGAGGCCGGGAAGACGAACCCCCTGCGCTTGCACAGGGAGACGATGGTGTCCATGAAGCTGGGCTTGGGCTTCGCCATGAGGGGAGGGTCGCGCTTGGGAGGAGCAGGGACGGGCCGGGGAGTCTATCGGCCAGGGGGCGCGGAATCGTGCGCGGGGCCCCGAAGATGGCAAGCTCTCCCCATGAACGACGCCGCCCGCGACCTGGTCCGGACCCTGGAGCTGCAGCCGCACCCGGAGGGGGGCTTCTACCGCGAGACCTACCGGTCCGAG
>JASFWR010000312.1:0-4574 GCA_050049155.1 Planctomycetota bacterium
CACAGGCCCGGGTTGCGGTCGGGCGCGAAGCCGTCCAGGAAGACCGCGTCCGCTCGTACGTCCAGGCGCCGGAGGGCCGCGGCGCCGTCCCCCACCACGAGCCGCAGGGGGACGGAGACCTCCCCGTGCTCCAGCACCGCGGCGCCGTCCTCCAGCAGCCGGGGGTAGGCGCGGAGGAACGCCTCGGTGACCGCGTCCCCCCCGAGCCGGCGGTGGACCTCCTCCATGCTCGAGGGCGGCAGGGGGTGCAGCTCCACCGAGGCGTGGGACAGCTCCCCGCTCCCGGCGGCCAGGAGGGCGCGGACCGCGGCCAGCAGGTTCACGCCGAGGCCGAGGCCCGTCTCCACCACCTGGACGGACTCCCCGGCGGTGAAGCGGCCGGGCAGGTGGCTCCCGCGCACGAAGACGTGGTCCCCCTGCTCCGCGCCGCTCCTGGAGAAGTACACGTCGCCGTAGGCGGGGGCGAAGGGCACCCCCTCCTCCGACCACGTCACCTCCACCGGGGCTCGCTCGTCGTCGCCGACCATGGGACGAGAGCATACGGAGCCCCGAGGAGTGGATCCGCGCGGGACGATCCAGCGCGGGCGCCGCTCCCTGATGGGGCGACCCGGACACCGGCGCGAGGCCCCCTCGCAACACCGGACGAACCCATCGGCGGATGGCTCGTGGGGAGCGGAGCGTGCCCTCCGCGATCGTCGCTGGCTCGGCCGAACTCGGCGCCGACATCCCCTGCTCGGAGCTGGAGGCGAGCGCCCCTTCGAGACCGCTCCCGGGGACCGCCTTGGGACCGCGCGCGGGAGAGAGAGGTGGTGACCCTAGGGGGATTCGAACCCCCGTCGCCAGGATGAAAACCTGGTGTCCTAGGCCTGACTAGACGATAGGGCCACGGGTGTTTCGCGCCCGAGCGGGCGGTCGACGGCGGGGAAGATAGGCACTCGCCAGGGTCCTGTCAAACCCTCCCCCGCCCGGATTTTGCCTCCTCAGAGGGGCGCCCAGCCGGCCGCTCCCAGGCGCCCGAGCAGGTGCTGGTACTCGCGCGCGAGCCCGTCCACCACGGCGCCGGGGTCCCCGAGGATCGACCAGGTGTAGGTCTCGATCTCCAGGTGGAGCTCCGGCGTGCTCCAGCCGCCCGGGTCGGCCAGCAGCAGGTCCACCACCTCGTCGGCGTGGTCCCGGGTGGTCCCCAGGGCGCCGAACTCGGCCTGGTCCAGGGGCACGTGGAAGTGACAGCGCCACTCCTCCGCCGTCGCCCAGGGGCTCCCCTCGCGGCCGAGGGCGTCCGCGAGCGCGGGCAGGTCGGGTAGGTGGACGAACTCCCCGGCGGACCGCCCCGTGACCTGGTGCAGGAAGCGCGGCTCGTCCATGGCCAGGAGCTCCTCCCGGGCCGCAGGGGCGCCGGCCGGGTCCACGAGCCGCAGGGCGCTGCTGACCTGGACCTTGCCCAGGGGGCCGCCGTGGGTCGCGAGCGCCAGCGACTCCTCCGCGCCCTCGAACTCCACCGCCGAGTGGCAGCAGTCGAGGCAGACCCCGAGGTGGCGCCCGGCGAGCCGCGCCGAGCCCTCGACGTCGGCGCCGAACTCCTCCTGGAGGACGCGGCTGGTGATCAGGCGGGCGAAGACGAGGTACTCGGCCAGGGCGCGTCCGTTCCGCGCGCTGGCGTCCGGCTCCGACTCGAGGGAGAGCACGACGCGGACGCCCGTCTCCTCCTCGATGCGGGCCAGCTCCCCCACCGCGCGCCCCATGCCCTCGGCGCAGCGCCGCAGCCCGGAGCGGTCGCGGATCTCCGCGCCGTAGGCGCCCGGGTGGGTGCTGATCGAGATCATCCGCGGCCCCTCCCCCGTGGCGGAGGCGAGGGCGGCGGCGGCCCGCGCCACGTCCACGGTGTAGTCCACCCGAGCGGTCTCCATCCAGCTTGGGTCGTAGACCCGCGCCTTCAGGCCGTCCTCCTGGAAGCCCCCGTGGGGGAACGCGTTGTAGGTGAACGGGTCGACGCCGTGGTCGGAGAGGAAGGCGCGCAGGTCGTCCAGCGCCGCGGGGTCGTCGCAGAGCTCGCGGGCGGCGCCCGCGGCCAGGTACATCCCGACGCCGAAGGGGCCCTCGCCCGTGCACCCGTCGGCCGCGAGGCGGTCGCGCAGCGGGAGGGAGAACCCCTCGATGGCGGCGCGGACGTCCGCGAGGCTCTCGGCGGCGTGGAGGTTGAGGCAGTACCCGACCCGGACCCGTCGCTCCGAGCTGGGGTGATGGAACCGCATGGCGTCAGCCGGCGGCGTCGAGGGCGATCCCCTCCTCGCGGAGGAGCACCGGGATGTCGTCGCGCACGGGGTACACGAGCTGGCCGTCCTCGCGCACGAGCCCGGCCTCCAGCGGCGCGCTCACCTCGTCCCCGCCGACGTTGACGACGCCACCGGCCGCGATGCGGTCGTTGAGGCCCTTGAGGGTCGCCTCGTCCGCGTGGTCCAGCGGTTGACGCGAATCGGGGCAGGCGAGGATGGCGAGGAGGTCGGGGTGGATCACGGCGGTTCGAGGGTCGAGGGGCGGGGGCTCCGTGCTGGAGAATCACGCATGACAGCGACCAACGCAACCCGAACGGCCCGGAGCTTGACCGGAGGCACCCCGGGGACGACGGTGGATCCATGCCCCACCCGCTCCGACCCTGCGCCGCCGCCGCGGCCCTGCTCGCCCTGGCCGGGGTCGCCCCGGCGGGCCTCGGCGGCGCGACCGCCTCCCCGCTCGAGAGTGAGCCCCAGCGTGAGAGCGAGCGCCCGCCCCGAGGGGCCCAGGACCCCGCCCGCGACTGGCTCGAGCTGCCGGAGGCCCCCATGGGACGGCTCTGGGCCTCGGTGGGCGCGGACACGGTCCCGTGGAGCCCGCCAGGGGCCGCCGGGGACCTGGCCTCGGACGCCGGTGCTTGGGGGGAGTGGGTCTCCGCCCTGGCGGCCCTCGAGGACGCCGCCGGCCGCCGCGAGGCGCTGCGCACGCTCGTCGCCCTGGCCGTCCGCGACGGCCGGGTGGAGGACGCCTACGGCTGGATCGCGGCCTTCGGCGCCGGCGACGCGCCGGCCCTCGCCGGGGCCCTGCCCCGCCTCTTCCCCGGCTTCGACGGGAGCGTCGCGCTCGGCCCGGGGGGGCGGCCCGCCGCCATGCCCTCTGACGCGACCCTCCGCCCCCAGCTGCCTCCGCGCAGCCCCGCGGCCATCCCTGGCTCCATCGAGCCCCGCCGGGCCACGGCGCGCCGCGTGACCGTGGGC
The DNA here is from genome assembly GCA_050049155.1 of Planctomycetota bacterium. GTDB lineage: Bacteria > Planctomycetota > UBA1135 > UBA1135 > Saltatorellus. The sequence continues at coordinate 3,249 of JASFWR010000312.1, forward strand.
GCCGCCACCTTCGACCTGATGCTCAAGGTCGACGGGTCGGGCGTCGTGCTGGAGCTCACCCACGTGGCGGGCGCCGCCGCCGACCTGCGGGTCGCCCTGCCGGCTCCCGCCGGGTATCGGCTCAAGAGCGTGTACGTGGACTGGGAGTTGCAGGCGCCGGAGGAGGGCGCGGATCCGGACGATGTGGACTGGGCGGGGACCCCGCTCCCCGTCCACCTCACGCCCGCGGCGGCGGAGGAGCCGCTGACCCTCTTCGCTCGCCTCGACCGCCGGGACGTACCGCTCCCCACGGCGCCGGACGCCGCGGCCCCGCTCCCGGCCGGGCTCGCCCGGGCGGGCCTGCTCGTCGTGGTGCCCGAGGGGGCGTCCGGTCCTCGCTGGTCGGCCATGGCCGAGGCCTTCGGCGGGGCCCTTGGGATCCCCGTCCGCGTGGTCCCGCCCGCGGCGGTCACGGGCCGTCCGGCCGGGCCCGTCCCGACGGCCCTGCGGTTCGACCTCGCCGCGGACCCCGAGGCCCTGCGCCGGCGGGTGACGGCGGCGATCGAGGCGCGCGCGCGGGGCTGAGCCCGGGGGAGGGTTCCAGAGGTGCGGGACGGGTCACGGGGCCCGCCCGTGGAAGGAAGGGCCAGGGACCCGGGCCGCCCCCCACCTGGCCCGGTAAGGTGGGTCGCGACACCATGAGCGACTCACTCCACGCCTCCCATCGGGCCCGCTTCCTCGACCTCCTGGCCGCGCGCGACGCGGTGGCGGTGATCCCCACGGCCACCACGAAGACCCGGAACGACGACTCGGACTACCGCTTCCGCCCCACCAGCGACTTCTGGTACCTCACCGGCTTCGCCGAGCCCGGCGCGTGCCTCGTGCTGCTCCCGGGCCGCGACGGCGAGGAGCACCGGAGCGTGCTCTTCCTCCGGGAGCGGGACAAGCTGCGTGAGATCTGGGACGGGCGCCGCCTCGGCCTCGAGCGCGCCCCCGCGGCCCTCGGGGTGGACGCCGCCATGGACATCGAGGAGCTGTGGACCGAGCTCCCGAAGCTGCTGGAGGGCCGCCAGCGGATCATGTGGCGCTTCGGGGACGACGAGGACGCGGACCGGCGCATGGTCGGCCTCTTCACGCGCCTGCGGGACGGCGCCCGAGGGCCCGTGGAGCCCGCGGTCGAGCTGCTCGACCCGGCGCCCGCGCTCCACGAGCTGCGGGTCCTGAAGAGCGACGAGGAGCTCGTGCGCATGCGGCGCGCGGCGCAGCTGACGGCCGAGACCCACGCGGCCCTCATGGCGCACGTCCGCCCGGGAATGAACGAGTGCGAGGCGGAGGCGTTCCTCGACC
>JASFWR010000313.1:0-4565 GCA_050049155.1 Planctomycetota bacterium
GGGGCCTTCCGGGGCGCGCGGACGGAGCGGCGCCGGATCGGTCGCCGGCTGCGAGAGTACAGGGAGCGCCGGCGTGCCGCAGCGGCCCAGGGCAATGACGCCCACGGCTCGAGGGTGCTCGCCACGGCCCTCGCGACGCCGGCCGGAATGGGCATCGTCGCGGGCGCGCTGCTCCTCCTGGCGATCCTCGCTGCGACCCTGGATGAGGAGCGCTTCGCCGTCGCCGCCACCGGCCTCTTCATTCCGGTCGTCCTCGCGCTGGCTCTCGTCGACCCGTCGCGGCGACCCCGGCGGCGGCGCGGTGGGGCCGACGGCGGGGAGTCCCGGTGGGCCACGCCCATGGGCATCCTCGAGCTCGGCCCGCCCGAGTTCCGCGGGCGCCTCCCGCGGCGCCACGTGCGCTCGGTGAAGGCGCGCCTGACGCGCCAGCGCACGCGCGAGTTCCTCACCGACGCCGCGCTGGACCTGCACGCGGGGGACATCGGCGTCGCGAGGCTCTCCGGCAAGCGGCTCGTCGCCCTCGAGGTCCTCGAGCACATCGCGACCGACGGAGCTCCCGGCGACGACGCCTGAGCGGCCAGGGCCGCCCCACGCCCCGACCCGGCACCCGTCCGCCGCGGGAGCGGACCGCCCGCCTCGCGCGGCGGGCAATCCGAGACCGGGTCGGTAGGATGCGAGCACCGCCGCCCTTCCCCCACATGACCGCCCTCCCCTCCTCCCTGCTGCTCCTCGCGCTGGCCGCCACCGCGGGCCTCGCTCCCCTCCCCCACGCCGACCCCGCTCCCGCCGACGAGCCCGGGTGGTCCAACTGGCGCGGCCCCGAGAATCGGGGCACGGCGCCGGGCGCGGCGGGGCTCCCGACGCGCTGGAGCGTGGAGAAGAACGTGGTCTGGAGGACGGCCATGCCGACCTTCTCCGGCGCGACCCCGGCCATCAGCGGCGAGCACCTCTTCGTGCTTTCTGCGTCCCCGGCGGAGCCCGAGCCCGAGGGCGCGGAGGGCGGGCGGCGGCGCAGGCGGCGGGACCCCGGCGGCGACGCGATGCTCCTCCACTGCCTCGCGACCTCCGACGGCTCGGTGCGCTGGACGAGCACCCTCGACCAGGGGAACGAGCTCCACTACAAGGCCAACCGCGCGTCCGCCTCGCCGGTGACCGACGGGGAGCTGGTGTGGACCGTCACGGGGAACGGCACCGTGAGCGCCCACGACTTCGAGGGCACCCGCCGCTGGTCCACCAACCTGCAGAAGCGCTGGGGTGAATTCGGCCTGCTCTGGGGGTACGCCTCCTCCCCCGTGCTCCACGGCGACCTGCTCATCGTCCAGGTGCTGCACGGCATGAAGACGGACGAGCCCTCGTACCTCGTGGCCTTCGACGCCCGATCCGGCGAGGTCCGCTGGCGGGTCGAGCGCCCGACCGACGCCCCCAAGGAGTCCCCGGACGCCTACACCACGCCCCTCGTGATCCAGCGCCAGGGAGGGCAGGAGCTCGTGGTCACCGGCGGCGACTACGTGACGGGGCACGCCCTCGACACGGGCGAGGAGCGCTGGCGCGTGAGCGGGCTGAACCCGCGCCGGGCCACCAACTACCGCATCGTGCCCTCGGCCGTGATGGTGGGCGAAGTGCTGATCGCCCCGACCCGCGAGCGGCCGGTGCTCGCCATCGACACCGGCGGCGCCGAGCCTCTCACCGACGAGGACGTCCGCTGGCGCTGGGACACCCGCGGCGGCCCGGACGTCCCGACGCCGGCGAGCGACGGGACCCACGTGTTCATGGTCGACGACGCGGGGCTCGTGACCTGCATCGTCGGCGCCACGGGCGAGGCCCTCTGGGGCCCCGAGCGCACCGTCGAGGGCACCGTGTCCTCGTCCCCCCTCCTCGCGGACGGGAAGCTCTACGTGACCAACGAGGAGGGCATCACGGTGGTGCTCACCGCCGGCCCCGAGTTCGAGCAGCTCGCCGTGAACGAGCTCGACGGGTCCTTCACCCTCTCCTCCCCCGTGGCCGTGGACGACCGGCTCTACCTGCGCACGGGCGACTTCCTCTACTGCCTCGCCGTCTCCGAGGACTGACCCGACCCATGAAGCCCAGCAAGCTCTCCCTCGCCACCCTCGCCGTCGCCCTCGCAGGCGTCGGGGAGGTCCTCCTCGGCGTCCACCCCGCCGCCGACCTCCCCCGCGCCTACGTGGACGGGGACGGTTGGACGACGCTGACCCTCGAGGACTTCGTCAACGTCAACGGCGACGACACCACCTGGCGCGAGGAGGACGGCGTCATCCACTGCACCGGTCGGCCCGTCGGCGGCGCCCGGAGCCAGAAGACGTACACGAACTTCGAGCTCGTGGTCGAGTGGAAGCACGAGACCTTCGCGGGCAACTCCGGGCTCTTCCTGTGGTGCCCCGAGTCCGCGTTCACGGACCTGCCCCCCGGCACCCTCCCCCGCAGCGGCATCGAGGTCCAGGTCCTCGACCTCGGCTACGAGGCCAACTGGCTGAAGAACAAGGGGGCCCACTCCAACTGGTTCACGAGCCACGGCGACGTCTTCCCCGTCGGCGGCTCCAAGATGACGGCCTTCACGCCGGCCATCGAGTACACCGACGAGGACGGCGAGGCCTACAAGGTCGGCCGGCCCAAGAGCCCCCGCAGCTTCCCGACCCGGCGCCTCACGCGCCCCCACGGGGAGTGGAACCACTACTACGTCCGCGCCATCAACGGCGAGGTGCGCCTGTGGGTGAACGGTGAGGAGGTCAACGGCGGCCGCGGCTGCGAGCCGGCCACGGGCTACCTCGCCCTCGAGGCCGAGGCGGCGCCCGTGCAGTTCAGGAACCTCCGGATCCGCGAGCTCCCCTGAGCCCCCGGGGCCCCCCCGCTCTCCAGGCGGCGCCTCCCGCGGCGCCCCACCCGACGACGGCCTGCCGCCCCATCGAGCTCCCCCGATGACGTCGACGACCGATCCCCCGAAGGCCCGCGCCCGGCGCCACGACCTCGACGCCGTGCGGAGCTTCGCCATGTCCCTGGGCGTGGTGCTCCACGCGTGCCTCTCGCTCTCCTTCGTGCCGTGGCCCATCACGGACGAGGTCCGCACCGAGGGGATGACGGCGCTCTTCGCCTTCATCCACGGCTTCCGCATGCCGCTGTTCTTCCTGCTGAGCGGCTACTTCGCCGTGATGCTGTGGCAGCGGCGCGGCGCCGGCGGGCTGCTCGGGCACCGGCTCCGCCGGGTGCTGCTGCCGATGGTGGTGGCCTGCTTCACGATCCTCCCGGTGATGCACCTGTGCGCAGGGGTCGGGGTCGCCCTGCGCTACGCGCCTGAGCTGGTGGCCGAGGCCACCGACGCGCCCGCCGGGCCGGAGGACGCTCCCCCGGAGACCGAGGCCGAACGGAAGGAGGAGGTCAGCGACCTGTGGGCGGCGGCGCGCGCCGGGGACGTCGGCGCCATCCGCAGGTTCGTGGAGGAGGGCGCGGACGTGAGCCGGCGCGACCTGCTCCAGCTGACCCCGCTCCACTGGGCCGCCACCGCCGACCACGCGGCGGCCTGCGACCTGCTGGTGGACCTCGGCGCGGACCTCGAGGCCCGCGACGGATCCGAGGGGACGCCCCTGATGAGCGCCGCCTTCTGGGCCTCCCCCGGGGCCTCCGAGGCGCTCCTCGCGAGGGGCGCCGACGCGGGCGCCAGGAACCAGGACGGCGCGAGCCCCGCGGACCTCTCCCGCTGGCCCTGGGGCGAGGACCGCGAGGGGCTGACCCGCTTCGTGGCCGGGCTGATCCGGTACGACCCGGACCTCGCCACCATGCCCGACCGCGTCCGGCGAACGGCCGCGGTGTTCGCCCGCGCTCCCGTGGAAGGCGGCGAGGGGCTCATCGCCGAGCTAGCCCGCTTCGACGTGGGGCACCTGTGGTTCCTCTGGTACCTGATGGCCCTCGTGGCCCTGGGCCTGCCCGTCTTCGCGGCCGGGCGCCTCCTGGGCTCGCTGCCCGCGGCCGTCGTCTCCCCCCTCGCGCTCCTCGTGCTCGTCCCGATCACGGCGACCCTGCAGGCGTGGATGATCGAGACCGGCCTCACGCTCTTCGGTCCGAGCACCTCCTCGGTCCTCGCCCTCGACCCGCTGGTCCTCGGCTACTACGCCGTGTTCTTCCTCTTCGGAGCGGCGGTCCGGGGGCTCGACCCGGACACCCGGAGCCTCACCCGGGCCTGGCCCTTGATGCTGGCGGCCGGCGTGGCGCTCTTCCTCACCGCGGGCGACGCGGCCGGGGCCGCCCTGGGCACCGACCTCCAGCTCGTCGTGCCCGCCCTGATGCAGGGCGCCTTCGCCTGGACCATGACCCTCGGCCTGATCGGCCTCTCCGCGCGGCTCTTCCAGCGCGAGCGCGCGTGGGTCCGGTACCTCTCGGACGCGTCGTACTGGATCTACCTCGCCCACATGCCCCTGGTGTTCCTGCTCCAGGGGGCGGTGGCCCGCTGGCCGCTCCCCGCGTGGCAGAAGCTCGGGATCATGGTGACCACCTGCCTCGCGCTGCTGCTCGTGAGCTACGCGCTCCTCGTGCGGCCCACGCCCATCGGGTGGATG
>JASFWR010000111.1:0-9592 GCA_050049155.1 Planctomycetota bacterium
ACCGCGCGCGCGTCTCCCTGCGCGCGCGGCTCCAGCCCCTGTTCGAGAAGGAGGCCCTGTGACCGGCTCCCCCGAAGACCACCCGGACCCCAACGCCTGGACCCGAGGACACCGCTCCCCCGAGCACGACCTCGACGAGCTCCTGGGCCTGGACCCCTCGCCTCGCCTCTCCGCCGCGGCCAGAGCGCGCATCCACGCGCGCCTCACGGAGCACGCGGACGACGCGCTCCACGAGCTCCTCGGCGTGGACGAGGTCGCGGTCCCTGCGGGCCTCTCGGCCCGCGTGCTCGCGGCGGTCCGCGCGGACCGCCGGCGTCGACGCCTCCGTCCGGTCGGCGTCCTGTTCGCCGCCGCGGCGGCGGCCGTCCTCGCGGTCACCGGCGCGGGCTGGTGGCCGGTGAAGAGCCTCGGAGAGGGCCCGGGGAGGAGGCTCGGGAACGGCCTCGGCGCCCCGGAGCTCCCGAGCGAGGAGCTGCTCGCGGCCCTGCCGCTCCTGGAGTCCCTCGAGTTCCTCGAGGGCGAGCTCGACCCCCTCGAGCAGGAGGTGCTCCTCGTCCGCGACCCGAGCGACGCCCTCATCCTCGAGTTCCTGGAGCTCGGAGGCTGACCCATGGGCGCTCGGATCATCACCCTGGCCCTCGTGATCGTGGCCGCCTTCGGTGTCGGCCTCGGCGCCGGGTCCGCGGTCGCGCAGGAGCGCGGGCGCAGCGCGTCCGCGGAGGCCGGGGGCGCGGACCGCGCGCGCGCGCTGGAGCGCTGGCGCTCCATGGACGAGGCCACCCGCGAGCGGATGAAGGCGCGCTTCGAGCGCTTGCAGGCCATGGAGCCCGAGGAGCGCCGGGCGCGGCTGGATCGCGCGCGCCGGTTCCTCGAGGAGCTCGACGCCACCGAGCGGGCCCTCGCCCCCGAGCAGCGCGAGGCCCTCGGACGCCTCGGCGAGAAAGCCCGCGAGCGCGTCCTCCGGTCCCTGGTCCGGGACGACGCCCGCAGCACCGCCACGATCCTGCGGCGCACGCTGACCGAGGAGGAGCAGGAGCGACTGAGCGCGATGGAGCCCCGGCAGCGCCAGCAGGCGGTGAGGCGGGTCGAGCGCCGGGCGCGGGAGCAGGCGCTCAAGGACTTGGGCCGGATCGGGCGCGAGCTCGGGATGAGCCCGGCGGTGATCCGGGAGGTCCGCACGCTGCCTGTGGAGGAGCGCCGCGACGCGATGATCGCGGAGCTCCGGCGCAGGTGCCGGGACCACGTCGCGGAGAGCGGGCTCCCCGAGGGCGTCAGCGAGCGGACGTGGGCCCACCTGGACGGCGGGAGCGACGAGCAGTTCGTCCGAGCCCTGACGCGGCTCATGCGGCGGGACCCCTCCTTCGGTATCCCGAAGGAACGCTGGGAGCGGTTGAAGGAGCGCAGGGGCGCCCAGGCGCGCGAGCTCGCCGCGCTGACCGAGCCCACGGTGGCGCTCCGGGCCGAGCGGTCCGACCTGCCGGAGCGGGCGCTCCGCAGGCGAACGCTGGAGGCGCGTCGCTCCGAGGTGGTGGACCTCCTCGCCCGCATCGGCCGGCTCGGGCCGGAGGACCGCGCGCGGCTCGAGGCGGCGGACGAGGCGGAGCTCCCGCGCGTCTACCGGGCCACCCTCGAGCGGCTGCAGCGGGGCGTCGACGGCGTCACCGCGGTGGGGGAGGCGCTCCGCGGCAAGGACCGGCGCGCCGAGCCGGAAGGGGACGCGGGCCGGTCGCGCCGAGGGAGGCGCTGAACGCCTGCTCCCCCGGGGGCGGCATCTGGGTTAGCTTGCCCGCGTGACCGACCCCGCCCCCCGCGCCGCCGCGCTCCAGGTTCCCTTCCTGGGCATCGACCGGCTCCCCTCCCCTGGGGAGCGGGCCGCGCTCGTCGACCTGCGCGCCCCGGTGGAGTTCGCGGAGGATCACGCCCCCGGCGCGGTCAACGTCCCGCTCTTCGAGGACGACACGCGCGCGTACGTGGGGCTCCTCTACCGGCAGTTCGGCCCCGAGGCGGCCTTCCAGGAGGGCCGTGCCGCGGTGGTCGAGGGGGTCGAGGCCCTGGTCGCGTCGATCCTCACCGCCGTCGGGCGGCCGCCCGTGACAGAGGACCTGCGCGCCCGGGTCATGGAGCTCACGAGCGAGGGGATGGCGCGGATGGAGGGCGCGCTCGAGCTCACGCCCGCAGGGGAGGTCCCCGCGGACGCGGTGGTGTTCTCCTGCGCCAGGGGGGGCCTCCGCTCCCGGAGCGTGGTGGCCCTCATGCGCTCCATCGGCCTCGACGCGGCGGTCGGGCTCGAGGGGGGCTACCGCGCGTACCGCCGGGACGTCATGGAGCGGCTCGCCGGGTGGTCCCCTCCTCCCATGGTCGTGTCCCTCCGGGGCCTCACCGGCGTGGGCAAGACCCTGGTGCTGCGCGCCGTGGAGGCGCTGCGGCCCGGCTGGACCCTGGACCTCGAGGGCCTCGCCGGGCACCGCAGCTCCCTCCTGGGGATGGTCGGGCTGGAGCCGGTCTCCCAGAAGGCCTTCGAGTCCGGCCTCGCGGAGCGGCTCGTGGACGGCTTCCCCGCCGGGGTGATGGTCGTCGAGGGGGAGAGCCGGAAGGTGGGGGACGCCATCATCCCGGCGACCGTCTGGGACGCCATGGGGTCGGCGACCAACCTGGAGATCACGGCGAGCGTCGGGCGGCGCGTGACCGTGCTCTCGGAGGACTACCTCGCGGATCCCACCGCCCTGCCGGTGCTCCGGCGTCAGCTCGACGCCGTCGCCGCCCGGATGCCGGGGTCCCCCGACCTCGCGGGGATGCTGGACCGAGGGGAGATCGCGCCCCTGGTGGAGCTGCTCCTCGAGCAGTACTACGACCCGCTCTACCGCCGTAGCGAGGGCGGGAAGGTCTACGCGAGCGAGGTCTCCGCGGAGTGCGCGGAGGCGGCCGCGGCCGAGGTCGTCGGCTGGATCGAGGAGCGGCTGCCGGGCGACTCCGCCTGAGCCTTTGCACGGTCCGTACCTGGCGCGCCGCGGTTCCCGGCGACCGGGGGTGGCGGCGCACCGTGCGCCAGCGTCTGCTCCTGACCGGCCCTGACCGCTCGCTCGCCATGCTCAGCTCCCTCCTCGCGACCTCGCTCGCTGCCTGCTGCCCCGCGCTCGCCCTCCCGGCGCCGCCCGACCCGCCCGCGACCCTCGCCGCGACCGCGCCCAGCCATGGGGGCCAGGACCTCGAGCAGTGGGTCGCGCAGCTGGAGGCCGGGACCGGGGAGGAGCGCGTGCTCGCCGCCCGGCACCTGCGCGACCTCGGGAAGCGCGCCGCCAAGGCCGTGCCGGCGCTGGTGCGGACGCTCCGCTCGGAGGACGCGCCGCTGGTGGACGCCTCGGTCGAGGCGCTCGTCGCGGTCGGCCCGAAGGCGCGCGCGGCCCTGCTGGAGGTGCTGGCCAGCGGGGAGTTCGAGGGCGAGGCGGTGCCCCTCGGCCCCGTGGCCCGGGCGCTGCTCCAGCTCGGCAAGCGCGCGCGGCTCGCGGTGGAGGCGAGCATCGAGGCGGCCGAGCCCGGACCGGCCCTGTTCCGCATGCTGGTGGAGCTGGGCGAGCCCGGGCTCCCGTTCCTCGTCGACGCCGCGGGGGGCGACGAGGCGCTCGCGCCCGAGGCCCTGCGGTCCATCCGGGTCCTCGCCGCCCGCGAGGTCCGGGACGAGGCGCCCCTGGACAGGGCGCTCAAGGGCGTGGACGACGAGGACCTCGCCGCCGCGATCGCCCTCTGCTGGCTCCAGGCCCCCGGGCGAGGGGACGTCGCCCCCATGGCTCGATGGATCGAGAGCGGTCGGCCGGCCCTCGTGGAGACCGGCCTCTGGGCCGCCGGGCTCATGGGCGACGGCGCGGCGTCCCTGGCGGGCGAGGCCCTCGCGCAGCTCGAGGGCGACCCCACCCTGCGCCGCACGGCCCTCTGGGCCCTCGGCGCCATGGTGACGCCCGGGCCCGGCGAGCCCACGGACGAGGTCGCGGCGAGCTTCCCCGGCGCCAGCGCCGCCGCCCGGCGGCGGGCCGCCACGGCCCAGGAGGACGACGTCCTCCTCATCTGGCGTGAGGCCGGCGGGTCCCTCGGGCTCCGGGGGCGCGTGGGCGACCTGGCGCGCAAGCGCTGGGCCCTGGCGCCCACCTGGACGGCCCGGGTCGAGCCCTACCCCGCGGCCCCCGACCCGTCCGCCGCGCCCTCCGCGGTGACGGCGGCGGTGGCCCGGCTCACCGCCGCGGCCGGCGCCTGGTCGGCCGCGCCGGGGACCCAGGTCGACGCCGCCCTCGCCTCCCAGGTGCTGAGCCGGGTGGGCGTGACCTCCGAGGAGGCCGTCGCGCTCTGGACGGGCTGGCTCGAGAGTGAGAGCCCGGACCTCCGCCGCGAGGCGCTGCTCGGGCTCCGCTCCGTGGGCAGGGACGCGCTCGAGCACGAGGCCCTGGTGATCGCGCAGCTCTCGGACCCCGAGACCCGCGTCGCCGCGGCGCAGGTCCTGGCCGCCTTCGCGACGCCGACGGCGTGGACCGCCACGGTCGAGGCGGTGGCCGCCATCGACGGGACGCCGCCCTTCCCCATGCTGGCGGCCATCGGCCGCTTCGACGTCGCCGCCCTCCGCCCGGGCCTGGACCGGTTCCGCGAGCTCTACCGGGAGGGGCACTACGTGATGGCGGCCTTCCTCATCCGATTCGGGGACGAGGTCGTCGACGACCTCGTGGGCGAGCTCGACGCGGGCCTCGCGGATCGGAGGATGGTGGCCGCGGAGTCCCTCGGTCACGTGGGGGCGCCGGCCCGGTCCGCGCTCCCGAAGCTGCGGTCCATGAAGGAGCGCAGCCCGATCGCCCAGCAGCTCCTCGTGGACGCCATCAGCCGGATCGAGGCGGGCGGCTGAGCTCCTCCGCGACGGCGGCGAGGTCCTCGAAGTGCTGGTCCACCGTCCGGTGGAGGCCCGCCGGCGCCGAGGTCCGCCGCCCGTGGTGGATCCAACCGCTGCGCACGCCCGCCCGGCGAGCGCTCAGGCAGTCGTCGACGTCGTCGCCCACGAAGAGCAGCTCCGGGTGCCGGGGGGCTGCGTGCTCGTGGGCCACCGTCGGCGTGAAGCGCTCCTCGAGACCCCAGGTGTGGACGATCTCGTGCACGGGCTCGTGGGAGGGCTTGTCGGCGAGGACCCGGCCGAGGCGGGGCGAGCGGTGGGTGCGGGCCAGCTGCACCTGGAAGAGCCGCTCCGCGGGCGGGTGCCCCGAGCGGCGGAGGAGCGCGTCGAAGGCCTGGAGGGCCTCCCGGTTGTTGCGCGTGCAGATCCCCGTCCGGAGGGACCCGCCGCGGGCGACGATCGCCGCGGCCAGGGCGTCGAAGCCCGGCCCGAGGGCCATCCGGTCGAGGGCGACGCGCTCCTCCTCCACCACCACGGCCTCCATGCGCCGCCGCTCCGCCTCGTCCCGGGCGTGGGCCGCGATCCACGCCATGATCGAGCCTCCGCCGTCCATGCCGATGCGCTCGCGGATCCGGTCGAAGCGGATCGCCCCCGGGGCCGTGAGGGTCCCGTCGAGGTCGAAGATGACGCCGGCGACGGCGGGGCTCATCGGTACCTCCTCCAGGGCGAGGCCTCGCAGGCCTGGATCAGGTCACGGAGGGGATAGGAGGTCCCTCGCCAGACGACGGCCCCGGTCAGGTGCGCCGTCAGGACCGAACGCCAGAGGGTCACGAGGAACAGGGTGAGGCCGAAGGGGAAGAGGAGCGCCGACGCGAGCGGGAGGCCCGCGCGGCTCGCCGATCTCCAGGCGCCGCTGAGGTGCAGGGCCGCCGCCAGGGCCGAGAGGGCGCGCGCCGCGGGGTCGAGGCCGGGCAGCCAGGGGAGGACGAAGGGGGCGATGAGCAGGCCGGCGATGACGGCGGTGGCCGCGACCGCCACGGCGAGCCGGAAGTCGACCCCCGCGTAGGCGTTCTTCACGAGCCCGCGCATCATCGCCGCCGTGCTCGGGTACCACTCCACCTCCACGAGCTCGCTGGCGTAGACGAACTCGGAGCGCCCGCCCGCGGCCTTCATGACCCGGCCGAGCCCGAGGTCGTCGATGACGCAGAGCCGCAGGGGCTCGTGGCCGCCGGCGGCCTCGTACGCGCGGCGGCGGACGAGGTTCAGGGCGCCGATGCCGACGGCCGAGCGCGCCCCCGGGACGGGCGCGCGCCAGGGCTGGGTGAAGAGGCCGAAGAGGACGCCGAAGGCGGTGACCATGCCCGCCAGGGGGAGGGAGCGCGCGCGGATCCGCGGCCCGCCGGTGAGGTGGTCGAGCCCGCGCTCGGCGGCGTGGCGCGCGCAGGCCTCCACGGCGCCCGGCGAGAAGACCACGTCGGCGTCGGTGAAGAGCAGCCAGTCCACGTCGCCGGCGGCCTCCGCCCCGCGCGCGAGGGCGTGGTTCTTGCCGAGCCAGCCGGCGGGCAGCGCGTCGACGCGGACCACCTGGAGGCGCTCGAACTCACCCTCGAGCCGCGCCAGGATCTCGGGCGTTGCGTCGGTGGAGCGGTCGTCGACGACCACGAGGCGCGTCCGCGGCCCGGACCGCTCGAGGAGGGAGCGGAGGGCCTCCTCGACGCGCTCCGCCTCGTCCCGCGCCGCGACGACCACGGCGGTTGCGGGGCCGTCGAGGTCCTGGGGATCGGGCCGCAGGTGCCTCAGACGAGCCATCCTCGGGGCCACCAACAGGGTCCCGAGCAGCGCAACTACGAGGGTCGTGGCGGCGAACAGCGTCATGTGCGAGGGGCCTCGCCCTCAGGGAGCGCCGCGGAGCACCGGCGCCAGCCCCCGGTGCTAACCTCTTCGGCCGCCCTGCGCACCCCGATCTCCCCCCGCTGTAGCGAATCCATGACTCTCACCACCGATCAGCCCACCGACGCGCCCCAGCCGAAGTACCGCAAGGACTACTGCCCGCCGGACTTCCTGGTGGACTCGGTGGAGCTGGAGTTCGACCTCCAGGAGGAGGGGACGGTGGTCTGCGCGCGGATCGCCATGTCCCGGCAGGGGGCGGCCGACGCGCCGCTGGTCCTCATGGGGGAGGAGCTCGAGACGCTCTCCGTGGGGGTCGACGGGGCGGAGCTCGAGGAGGGCGCGTACCGCGTGGACGGGGACGAGCTCACGGTGTCGACGGTGCCGGATCGGTTCGTCCTCGAGACGCGGGTGCGGATCCACCCGGAGCGGAACACGAGCCTCATGGGGCTCTACAAGTCGAGCGGCAACTTCTGCACCCAGTGCGAGGCCGAGGGCTTCAGGCGCATCACCTGGTTCCTCGACCGCCCGGACGTCATGGCCACCTACAAGGTGACGCTCACGGCGGACCGCGAGAAGTACCCGGTGCTCCTGTCGAACGGCAACCGGATCTCCTCGGAGGACCTCGAGGATGGGCGGCACCGGGTCGTGTGGGAGGACCCCTTCAAGAAGCCGAGCTACCTCTTCGCGCTCGTTGCCGGCGACCTGCACTGCCACCGCGGCTCCTTCGAGACCATGACGGGGCGCGAGATCGACCTCGAGATCTACGTGGAGCACCGGGACGCCGACAAGTGCGAGCACGCGCTCGGCTCGCTCCAGCGCTCCATGAAGTGGGACGAGGAGCAGTTCGGGCTCGAGTACGACCTCGACCTCTACATGATCGTCGCGGTCAGCGACTTCAACATGGGGGCGATGGAGAACAAGGGGCTCAACATCTTCAACTCCAAGTACGTCCTCGCGCGGGTGGACACGGCGACGGACGACGACTTCGAGGCCGTGGAGGCGGTCATCGCCCACGAGTACTTCCACAACTGGACCGGGAACCGGGTGACCTGCCGGGACTGGTTCCAGCTGACGCTGAAGGAGGGGCTGACCGTCTACCGGGACGCGCGCTTCACGGCGGACATGACCTCGGAGGCGGTCAAGCGGATCGACGACGTCGCGGGCCTCCGGTCGCACCAGTTCGCGGAGGACGCGGGGCCCATGGCCCACCCGATCCGCCCCGAGCAGTACATCGAGATGAACAACTTCTACACCTCGACCGTCTACGAGAAGGGCGCCGAGGTGATCCGGATGTACGAGACGCTGCTGGGTCGGGACGGGTTCCGGCGCGGCATGGACCTCTACTTCGAGCGCCACGACGGCCAGGCGGTGACCTGCGACGACTTCCGGGCCGCCATGTCGGACGCCAACGGCAAGGACCTCGGCCAGTTCGAGCGCTGGTACCTGCAGAAGGGCACCCCCCGCGTCTCGGGGCGCGGCTGCCACGATCCCGAGGCGGGCACCTACACCCTCGAGCTCACCCAGGCGGCGCCGGAGAACGAGCCCTCGTTCCAGCCCACCCACATGCCCGTGGTCGCCGGCCTGCTCGGCCCCGACGGGGCGGCGCTACCGATGGCGCTGGACGGTGAGGACGTGGCCGGGGCCCCCACCGAGCGCGTGCTCGAGCTCACCGAGGAGACCCAGAGCTGGACCTTCCACGGCGTCCCCGAGGCGCCCGTGCCCTCGCTGCTGCGCGGGTTCTCCGCCCCCGTCCGCCTCGAGTTCGACCGGAGCCGCGACGAGCTCGCGTTCCTCTACGCCCACGACCCGGACTCCTTCAACCGCTGGGACGCGGGCCAGCGCCTGCTGACCGAGGTCGTCCTCGAGCTGGCGGAGCGGGCCCAGCGCCGGGAGGAGCTCTCCATGGACAGCGCCGTCGTGGAGGCCGTCCGGAACGTCCTCCGGGACGAGGCGCTCGACGGATCGCTCAAGGCCCAGGCCATCTCGGTCCCCGGGTTCAGCGTCCTCGCCCAGGCGAGGACGCCGGTCCACCCCGCCTCGCTCGTCGAGGCCCGGGACTTCCTGGTGCAGGGCCTGGCGCGGGAGCTGCGGGAGGAGCTGCTCGCGGTCCGCGCCGCGGCGCGCCCGGCGGGCGCGTACCAGGCGGACAAGGCCTCCATCGCGGGCCGTCGCCTCTCCAACGCTGCCCTCGGCCTCCTGAACGCGGTCGAGGACCCCGAGGCCCTCGCCCTCGCGGTCGAGCAGTTCGGCGCCGCCGACAACATGACCGACGCGCAGGCTGCCCTCGCGTGCCTCTGCCAGCACTCCGGCGACGCCCGGGACGGCGCCCTCGCGGCGTTCCACGAGCGCTGGAAGGACGACGCCCTCGTGATGGACAAGTGGTTCGCGCTCCAGGCCGCCTCCCGCCTGACGGGCGCCGCCGCTGTTCGCGCGCTCCGGGACCACGCGGACTTCAAGCTGGAGAACCCGAACCGCGTGCGCTCACTCATCGGGGTGTTCGCGATGCAGAACTTCCGCGGCTTCCACGCGGGCGACGGGTCGGGCTACGAGGTCCTCGCGGACACGGTCATCGACCTCGACCCCAAGAACCCGCAGGTGGCGTCCCGGCTCGTCCGGGCGCTCAACCCCTGGCGCCGCTTCGAGGCCCCCTGGGGGGACCTCATGAAGGCCCAGCTGGAGCGGATCGCGGCGCGCGAGGGCCTCTCGAAGGACGTCTTCGAGATCGTCAGCAGCGCCCTGCAGAGCTGAGCGCCGGCCCCGGACGGAGCGGAGCGGGCCTCCCGCCCGGATCCCCCGCCCGCCTGTCCTGCCCTTGCATGGGGCCCGGTGCTTCGGGAT
>JASFWR010000296.1:0-4809 GCA_050049155.1 Planctomycetota bacterium
GTCGGGGCTCAGAGCTCCTGGGAGATCGAGGTCACCCGGACGCCGTAGCTGTTGTCGATGGTCACAACCTCGCCGCGGGCGATGACCTTGCCGTTGACGAGGACGTCAGCGGGCTCGTGGGCCTCCCGGTCCAGGGGGACGAGGCTGCCGGGGCTGAGCTGGACGAGCTCGCCCAGGGTCAGGTTGGCGCGCCCGATGCGGACCGTGACGCGCACGGGCACCTCCATCAGGGCGTCCATCCCGATGGGCTCGCCGTTCGCGTCCGTCGCCCCGGCCAGCTCACCGATCTCGGCGGCCTGGACCGCCACGGACTCGGTCGCCCGGTCGATGGCGTCCTCGAGGTCGGTCTGGTTCTGGTTGGTGGTCTCTTCACTCATGGGATCGGTCAGTCGATGGGCGGCAGGGAGGTCAGGGCGGTGCCCACCTCTTCCAGTTGGATCGCGAGGAGGCCCTCGTGGGCGCCGAAGCGACCGCGGGCGCAGGTGGTCTCCTCGACCTCGAAGGTGATCGGGTCACCGACGCGGACGTCGAGGGGGATGACGTCGCCGACCTCGACTCCGAGGAGCTCGGCGAGGGGGACGAAGGTCCCGCCGAGGACGGCGTCGACCTCCATGTGCACCGGGGCGAGGTGGGTCGGCGCGGCGGCGCGCTCCTCCCCGTCGTCGCCAGCATCGTCGCCGGGGATGCCCGGGACGTAGATCCGGAGGTCGCTGCTGTGTCCCGAGGTGTCCTCGAAGGTCAGGTGGACGAGCAGCCGGCGGGAGTCGGCGTCGGGGCCGAGGTCCTCGAGGCTCGTGAGCTCCTCGGGCTCCTGCCAGATCGTCCCCGGCTCGAGGTCCAGGCCGAACTCGTCCAGGACCACGGTGACGATCCTGTCCAGCATCCGGGAGATCACGCGGCGCTCGGTCCGGCTGAGGATGGGGTCCCCGGGCTCGTCCGCGGGCGGCGGCTCGGGGGCCTCGGCCCCCTCCTCGGAGCCCTCCTCCGCCTCGACGACCGGCAGCGGCTCCTCGGGACCGGAGAGGATGAGGTCGCTGGCGAGGCGCGCGGCCTCCGGGGACCAGATGGTCCAGCCCAGCTGGCCGGCGGAGTGGAACCCGTGGACCAGGAACGGGCGCTCGAAGCCGTCGAACAGGCCCTGGGCGTTGACCTCGCTCACCTCGCCGATGGAGAGGGTCGGGTGACCCCGGAGCGGGCCGGCGAGGAGGTTCGCCATGGCCTGCAGCCGCGCGGAGAGCGTCTTGTGGATGCGGTTGATCCGGTCGGCGGAGAGGGTGCGCGGCTCCGTGAAGTCGCGGGGCACCACGACGGTGACGCGCGACGCGGCGTCCTCACCGTTCGTGCCCATGGCGTCTGCCAGCGCCGCTGCTTCTTCAGGTTCAACCATCTTCGTCCCTCGTTCGCCTCACTGAGCGATCGGCGCGCAGTTGATCATGCGCCTGATGCGGCCCTTGACGCCGACGTGGACCGAGCCGTTGAAGCCCTCGACGAGCCCCGTCACGTCCACGTAGAGCGTGCGGCCCTGGGCGTCCTCGATCATCAGGTCGGTCTCGATGCCGTTGAACTGGGCCACCGGGCCCTCACCGAGCTGCAGGGTTCCCTTCTTCTGGTCGATCGACAGCTCGTAGCCGTGGAAGTCGCCGCGGAAGGTGCCGCGGATGTCCTGGCTGTTGCCCGCCATGAGCCCGCTCTTCGAGTCGGCGAAGTACGTGGACTCCGCGTCCCCGAAGCACACCGGGAAGAGCACGGGCTCGGCGGCCTGGCGGAGCTCCTCGGCGAACTCGTCCAGGTGCGAGAGGATCTGGTCCAGCTCGTAGCGCGAGACGACCTTGCGCATGGCCTCCTGCATCGACCCGGCGAAGCCCGGCTCGAGCCGGCGGTTGACCGGGTAGAGCGGGTCGTAGGTGAAGACGAGGCAGCTGGGCTTGAAGTTGACGTACCGGCTGAAGTTGTCGTCGCGCGGGTTCGCGACGAGCTCGTTCTTGTCCTCCAGCTCGAAGAAGGAGAACTCGACGGGGCCCACCATCCGCTTCGGGGCCTCCTTGCTCGGGATGGCCATGAGCGCGAGGGCGGACCCGGTGGCGATCAGGCCGGCGACGCCGCCGAGCAGCTTGATGGAGCGGCGGCTCTTCTTCGGCGGGGCGGTCTCCTCCGCGGGTGCGGCGGCTTCGGCCTCTTGGTTCTCTTCTTCTGCCATGACGGTTCTCCTCGGGAGTTCGGGCGCTCAGCGCCCGCTGCTTGAAGGGGTGACGAGGCGTGCGTCCACGCGGGCTCGCTGTTCGACGTCCTCGGTGCCGTGCTCCAGCCAGGTGCGGACCCGGACCTTGTCGCGGTCGACGTCGTGCTCGCGAACGAGGTACTCCTTGACCGCGGAGGCCCGCGCGTGGCCCGTGCGGAGCCTGTCGGCGACCGCCTGGTCGGGGGCGTGCCCCTCGAGGACCAGGGTCTGCTCGGCGCGCGGACGGAGGGAGTCCACGAGCGCGTCGAGGTACTCGGTCGAGGCCGCGTCGAGCGCGACCTGGCCGTCGTCGAAGGACGCCACGCGGGGCTGGCGGACCTCGTCGTGGGGCCGCAGTCGCTCCACGCTCGTGGCGCGGATCAGCTCCTTCAGCGCCGCGTCCTCGTGGAGGGTCTGCCGCTCGGGGTCGTCCTCCGGGGGCAGGTTGAAGCGCCGCCGCATCTGCTCGAAGATGGCGCGCTCCTCGTGGCCGGAGAGGACCCCGGTCAGGCCCATGGACTTGATCTGGATGACGAAGGAGCCGAGGCCCCTCGCCATGAGGCCGAAGTTCCGGGACTTCGACATCGCCACCAGGAGGATGAAGAAGCAGAGGATCAGCGTCATCATGTCGCCGAACGACACGAGGTAGGCCGGCGCGCCCTTGGCCTTCACCTTGCGGACGATGATCTTCGGCTTCTGCCGCTTGGCGGGCTCGGGGGTCATCCGTCCCTCCTGCGGCGGCTGGCGAGCGAGAGCTCGTTGCTGATGGTGACCAGGCGGACCTCGACGCGGCGGTTGATCGTGCGCTCGCTCGCCGTGGCGGCGCCCTCGAGGCGCGGAACGTCGGTCCCGTACGCCTCGACGGCGATGAGGTCCCGGGCGTAGCCGCCGTCCTCGATCATCACCTCGGCGGCGCTCGCCGCGCGGGCGAGGGAGAGGTCGGCGGCCATCGGGTGCGTGGGGGTCGGCACGAACCGGTCGTCCGTGTGCCCCTCGATCACCACCGTGACGGGGTAGAACTGCGCCGTCTCGGCGAGCTCGCGGAGCGCCCGGGCGAGGCTCCGCGAGACCTTGGCGCTTCCGGGCAGGAAGCTGCAGCTCCGAGAGAACCGGACGCGCAGCCCGTCGTCGGCGTCCCGGAGGTCCACCTCGATGTCGTCGTCGGACAGCGCCTGGCCCATCTCCTCGAGGTTCTCCCGGAGGTGCTCCACCGGCCGGGTGTGGCGGATCCGGGAGCCCCGGTGGATGTCCATGGCGAGCATCAGGTCGTCCGCCGGGGCGATGATGGTGTCCGTCGCGGCGCCCTTGAAGAGGCCGGAGGTCGCGAGGATGTTCTTCGGGTAGGTGAAGGCGTCGTAGGCGCGGATGCTCGAGAACGTGTAGAGCAGGATGAAGAACGTGACCAGGAGCGACACCATGTCCACGAAGGTCGTGATCCACATCGGCGCGCCGTCGAGGCCGTCCTCGACCTCCTTGATCCTGATCTCTCGGTTCCCCATCTCAGGTCGTCACTTGGCGTCCACGAGGGTCCGCATGGGGGGCGCGAGGAAGCCCTTGAGCTTCTCCTTGATCAGCTGGGGCTTCTCCCCCGACTGGATGGCGACCGTGCCCTCGATCATCAGGGCGCGCAGCTGCTGGTTGGTCTTGGCGACCATCTCGAGCTTGCCCGCGATGGGCAGGAACACCATGTTCGCGGCCATGGCGCCGTAGAGCGTCGTCAGGAGCGCCGTCGCCATCCCGAGCCCGATCCCGTTCGGGTCGGAGAGGTCCTGGAGCATCTGGACCAGGCCGACGAGCGTGCCGATCATCCCGAAGGCGGGCGCGAAGGCGCCGAGCTGGTCGAGGATCTTCTTTCCCGTGGAGTGGCGGGCCTCCTCCCACTGCGCCTCGAGCTCCATGATGTCGCGGACGGTGTCCGCGCCGAAGCCGTCGATGACCAGCTGGATGCCCTTCGCGAAGAAGGGGTCGTCGACCTGCTGGAGCTTGGTCTCGAGGGCGAGCAGGCCCTCCTTCCGCGCGAGGTTCGCGAACTCGACGATGCGGTCGATCTCCTCCGTGGGCGTCGACGCCTTGCGGACCGCCGTGACCATGATGATCTTCGCGACCGGCTTCAGGTCCGACAGGGGGAAGGCCAGCATCGTGACCGCCGCGGTCCCGCCGAAGACGATGATCAGCGAGGGGATGTTCACGAAGACCGCGATACCCCCCGGCCCGATGGCCATGGAGCCGAGGACCAGGATGAACGCCAGGATGGCGCCGATGACGGTGTTGAAGTCCATTGGAGAGTGTGCGGAGCTCCGCCTCGCCCCCTGCTATCGACGTGGGGGCGCGTTCCCTTGATGGAACGGGAGGGCTGCTTGGAATTTTTTTCGAGGGCTGCTGGAGGGGTCCTTTGGGACCCTGCGGCGGGCCGGCGGAGGACGCTGCGCGGCGGTTCTGGACGGCGGTTCTGGGCGGCGGATCCAGGCGGCGGATCCAGGCGGCGGGACGATCAGCGGGCGCCCGCGGCCGCCCTGGATCCCAGGGCGCGCTTGAAGGCGGTGTAGTAGGCGACGAACTCGTCGGGTTGCTGGGTCTCGATGGCCTCCATC
>JASFWR010000314.1:0-4543 GCA_050049155.1 Planctomycetota bacterium
ATCGCGCAGAAGGTGCAGCGGTTGTACGAGCAGCCGATGGTCGCCTGCAGGATCAGGCTGTCCGCCTCGGAGGGGGGGCGGTAGAGGGTCCCTTCGTACTGGATCACGGCGCCGACCTTAGCGGGGAGCCCGTTGCGGGCGCGCGGGCGCCGGCGTGCAGTTCGGTGGACATGGACGGTGCGGCGCGTCCGAGGCGTTGGACGTTCGCGCCTGACGTGTCCGTAAGCACTGGAGGCGAATAGATTTGCGGATGCCTTGGCCGGCGCGCAGCGGCCGCATCGGGGCCCAGGTGCCGCCGCGCGGCCTCCCTGGGCCCCTGGGTGCGTCCAGGGTTCTGGACACGGGCTCGAGGGGCCCCCGGCGGCCACCGGTGCGGGCGCCGTTCGTAAGTCCGCGCCCCCAATGCATTTGCAACTTCCCTTGGGCCCGCGGAGCCACCTGGCAACCGCCGTGCTCCCTGTTCCCTCGACCGCCGCACCGCGAACGACCAGGACCACGACCATGAGCCACTCCTTCCACAACGACACCAAGTACTGCCCCTGCTGCGACACGTACGTCCGCTACCTCGCCAGCATCGACCGCAGCTACTGCATCGAGTGTGGGGGCGAGGTGCGCCTCTTCTCCGAGGCCGACTGGGGCAAGTTCCAGGAGCGCATGGAGGCCCGCAAGCCCAAGGGTGGTCGCCCCCGCAAGAACAGCCGCCGCCAGACCGCGGTCGCCCAGCGCCGCATGAGCGCCTGAGCCCAGGCGCGGGCGCCTTGCCCGCGCGATCAGGATCCCTCCTCTCTCTCCATCCTCGGGGCCCGGCGGTTCTCAGACGCCAGGCCCCACCCAGAGCGCCCCCCTCCGATGCACGCGGAGGGGGGCGCTCGCACTAGGTGCGGCTGCGGACGGAGCGCCACATGAGCAGGCCCGTGACCACCAGCGCCCCGCCGGTGAGCTGCAGCGGCCGCGGCACCTCGGCCAGGAACGCCCAGGCCACCGCGAGGGCCACCACGGGCACGAGGTTGCTGAAGGCCGCGGTGCGCGCGGCCCCGAGGTCCTTCACCGAGCGGTTCCACAGGGAGTAGGCGACGCCCGTGGAGAGGAGCCCCGAGTAGGCGACGGTGGCCGCCACGAACCCGGGCCGGTCCACGCCCGAGAGGTCCAGGCCCGGGAGCGCCAGGGCCCAGTGCCCGGGCAGGGAGATCAGCACCGCGAGGAACGCCAGCCGCGTGGCCGGGAACGTCTCGAGCAGGGGCCGGCTGAGCACGGTGGCGAGGGCCCAGGTCCCCATGGCGGCGAGCATCACGAGGTTGCCGAACAGGGACGCGCCCCCGGACGGATCGTCGATCCCCGTAAGGGTCACCAGCAGCGTCCCCACGAAGGCCACCCCGAGCGCCCACCAGGCCCGCCCCGAGTGCCGGTCCACCCCCATGACGCTCTCCAGCACCGCGGTCCACAGCGGCCCGCTCGCCACGATGATCGCCGTGTTCCCCGCGCTGGTGGCGTCCATGCCGAGGAGGAACAGCACCTGGTACGCGAGGCTCGAGAGCAGCCCCAGCGCCACCACCTTCCGCCACGGCGTCTCCACCGCCGGCCGCCCCCGCCGCTCCACCGCCTCCATCAACCCCAGCGCCACCGCGCTCAGGGTCAGCCGCGCCGCGTTGAAGAAGAACGGGTCGACCTCGTGGAGCCCGGCCTTCATGACAGGCACGTTCACCCCCCAGATGACCGCCACCCCGATCGCCGCCACCAGCGCGGGCGTGAGCCCCCTCTCGGGGTGCCCTGTTCGAGCGGTCATGTTCAGTGGGTTCGGGAGGGGAGTGGGCAGCCGACTCGGGCGGAGTCGGTCCGCGCGCCGCGACGACTCCCCGTCATGATGTCGGGACGCCTGCCCTGGGAGGCGTTCTTCTTCCCCTGACCCCTCCGGATCGGCGATCGGTGCGGGTGCCCCGACAGGGGGCCGGGACCGGCGGACCCCCCTCGGTGCCTCAGGCGGCCTCGGGCGCCCTGGATCGGTCACTCGTCCGCCGCGAGCTCTTCCCGTAGGGACAGGGAGCGGCGCTGGGACCAGGTGAGCTCGGCGGGGGTCAGGGAGCGGGAGAGGCAGGCCTTGTTCGAGGCCGCGAGCGCGTCGCCGTTGGCGGCGGCGACGGTGTACCAGGCGTGGGCCTCCACGCGGTCGCGGGGGGTGCCCTTGCCGTCGGCGAGGCACGTCCCGAGGTTGTTCTGGGCCTCGGCGAGGCCCTGCTCGGCGGCCTTCCGGTACCAGCGGTGGGCCTCGTCGGCGTCCTCGGGGACCCCGTTGCCCAGGGCGTAGCAGAGGCCCAGGTTGAACTGGGCCCGCGGGTAGCCGGCTTCGGCGGGCTCGCGGTACCAGCGCGCGGCCTCGACGTGGTCCTGGGCGACCCCCTCACCGTTGGCGTAGGACAGGCCGAGGTTGATCTGGGCCCTGGCGTGGCCCTGCTCGGCGGCGCGGCGGTACAAGCGGACCGCGAGCTCCAGGTCCTCGGCCACGCCATCGCCCGTCGCGTGACGGACGCCGAGCTCGAACTGGGCGTCCGGGTCGCCGGCGTCGGCCCGCGCCGTCAGTTCCTGGACGGCTGCCGTGGGCCGCTCGCTCCCGGACACGGGAGCGATGTCGACGAGGAAGGCCGTGGGGATGCAGAGGAGGCTGAGGAGGAGCAGGGCGCGTTTCATGGGGGCGGACGCTAGTCACGCCGCGCGCCCCTCTTGTTTCCGCCTCGCTGCCGCCCCCGCCCCTCGCCGTTCACCTCCGAGTCGGACAAGAGCGGGCCACGAATCGTCCCCGGCTGAGAGGCCAGCTGAGAGCTCGGTCGAGCACCCAGGTGCGAACCCGGCGGAGGACCGGGCGGCGAACGAGCTGGGTGCCCGGCGGAGCGCCAGATCGAGAGCCGAGCCGCCCCCGGCTCAGCGGGGCTTCTTGCCGGTCATCACCAGGCCCTCCTGGGGGAGGGAGTAGATGAAGGCGGTGACGGCGCTGGCGAGGAGGCGGGAGTCGTTGCCGTAGCCGTTGCTGTCCCGGTTGGGCTGGTAGTGGAAGGTGCCGTCGGGGCACTCGGAGAGGAGGAACCACCAGCGGTTGGCCTCCATCAGGCGCTTGAAGGCCTTCTGGTCCCCGAAGGTGCCGAGGGCCCCGTAGCCCATGCCCATGAGCGGCGAGGCGTGGGTGTCGGGGAAGCTGTCGGGTTGCTCCGACATGATGGCGATGTGCTGCCTCGCGACCTTCCGGTGCTCGCGGAAGGGGCTCATCTGGTGGGCGATGCTCGAGGCGCCGGTGCGGCCCATGTCGGCCCAGTCCTGCTGGCCCGCGGCCGAGTCGCCGTACCAGACGTAGCCGTTCTGCCCAGTGCCCCGGCGGAGGAAGTCGTAGGCGGCGCGGTGGCGGGCCTCGTCCACCTCGATGCCGCACTTCTCCATCATCGCGAAGGCCAGGGCCCCCTGGGCCGTGATCATGGCGATGGGGCCGTAGCCCTCGAAGCCGGGGTTGTGCCCCCAGCCCCCGTGCTGCTGGCTCGCGTTCTTGGGGTAGGCGTCGGGGTGGGACTCGCGCACCCGCTCGTTGACCTGGGAGAGGTCGAGGTACTGGGTCGTGCAGAGGAAGTCGTACACCTCTTGGAGCTCCTCGATCACCCAGCGGTCCCCGGTCTCCAGGTACCACTCGCTCATGACGATGGCGGCGGCCATGTACTTCCAGTTCACGAGCCCCGAGGTGTCCTCGCGGGAGGTGTTCTGGGCGTGGTACCGGACGTTGCGCTCGACCGCCTTGCGGTACTTGCGCTCGCCGCTGGAGAGCAGGGCCAGGGGCGCGAACGTGTCGTGGACCTGGTTGCCGAAGGAGCCGTTCTGCCGCTGGTTCTCCACGAGGTACTCGTAGAGACCCTCCAGCACCTCCTGGGTGCGGTCGCAGTCGAAGGGGAACGACTTGCCGTAGGGGTCGACCTTCTTCGGGAGCTTGAGCTCCACCGGCTTGCGCTTGCCGTCCCGCTGGACCTTGATCTTGAGCACGCGCTTCTTCGTGGCGAGCGCCCGCTCGAGGGCGTCGGCGAAGTCCTCGATGGGCCCCTGTGGGCCGAAGACCTTCATGCCGTATCCGTTGCGGTGGGGCGTCTCGAAGTCGAGGCCGCGGGCGCCGACGATGTGGTCGCCCACCCGGACCTTGCCGTCCGCGGGGCTGCCCTCGAACACGTGGCCCACCACGAGGTGGGTGGGGTCCTCCTCCACGAGCTTCACGCGGATGCCCGTGATCCCGAGGTTGTAGAGCCAGCCCTGGACCTCGGCGTCCGGGCCCTTGCGGGCCTGGTTCTTCCAGGGGCGGCCGTCGGGGAAGTAGTGCACCTGGGCGCCGGCCAGGGGCGCCGTCGCGGCGAGGAGCAGGGTGAGCAGGAGGGGCTTCAGCATGGTCGCGGAGGGAATCCGGGGACTCCGGCCGCGCCGGAGCTCGTGTCTGACTGTAGCCCCGCCCGGGCCGGCCCGGGCGTCACCCGGGCGATCCTCGGCCCCCGGTCCGCGGGCGGGACGGCATCATGGCCCCCATGAA
>JASFWR010000316.1:0-4524 GCA_050049155.1 Planctomycetota bacterium
GAGGATGAAGGTGAGGATCGCGAGCACGAGCGCCAGCACCGTGAGCTGCGCCGCGCGGGGCGGGAGCTCCTCCACGACCCAGCCGACCCCGAGCGCGGTGCCGAAGACCACCGCGAGGAGCGCGGCGACCGAGCCGAGTCCCACGGCGGCGGGGACGTCCCGGTAGGTGCGCACGTACATGGTCCCGAGCAGGGCCGTGAGGCCCAGGTACCAGAGCAGCCAGGAGGGCGGCCCCTGCCCCGCGTCCTCGGGCCCGGCGGGCAGCACCGTCGGGGCGCCCTCGGCGCGCGGCGGCAGCAGGGCGCCGCCGTCGATGCCTTCCATCGGGCCTCCGTCCGGGCCCCCTGCGAGCGCACCGTGCAGGGCGACCGCGAGGGCCACGTTGCCGGCGGGGTTCAGGTGGAAGTCGCGCTGGTAGTACGGGGAGGCCGACCTCGCGTAGGAAGCGAGGGTCGGCAGCGGGTCGATCACCGCGGCGCCGGCCTCGCGGGCGGCCTCCAGGAAGATCCGGTGGGGCCGCGCCGGGTCCACCGGGGCGTCGGCGGCGGGCAGGGCCTCCCCGGCCACAGCCTCCACGTGGGCCCGCGACGGGATCGGGCAGACCACGAGCCGCGCCCCGAGCTCGGCGCTGCGCGCGGCCATGACCTCGATCAGCTTGCGCGTCCGCCCCTCGGCCGCCTGCGTGGCCGCCGGCGGCGCGGTGAGCCGCGAGGAGAGCTCCACGTCGATCGACGCGTCCCCCGCCTCGACCGTGGGCTTGTCGGGCGCCGCCACGAGCCGGTACCAGGCCTCGCCGATGGCGAGGGAGCGGCTCCAGTGCCGGGGCGCCGGCTCGGCGAGGGCTCGCTCCACGAGCTCGCCGGCGTCGTCGTACAGGGGCTTGTCGAGGTCGAGGTAGGTGGGCCGCGAGTTCCACCAGATGTCGTTCTCGTAGGGGAAGTAGACCACGACGTCCGGGGCCACCTCCTCGCCATGGAGCTCCAGCCACCGCAGCGACTGGTCCGTGGAGTAGCCCTGGGTGCCCGCGTTCATGACCTCGACCGCGCGCCCCTCCGCCTGGAGCGCGCGCTCGAGCTGGTCCACGAAGAGGTCCTCGCGGTCGACGGTGTAGCCGACCACGAAGGAGTCCCCGAGGAAGAGGGCACGGGTCGCCCCCTCCGGCGCGGGCGCGAGGGCCCCGTGGTCGTCCCGCAGGCCGGCGCCGTCGCTCGTGAGGGTCACGTCGAACTCGGGCGTGGAGCGGACGATGGTCTTGCCCGGGGTCTTGCGCCAGCCGAGCTCGGGGTCGAACTCCGTGTTGACCGGGGCCGGGGAGTACCCGAGGGCTCGCAGGCCCACCTCCGCCACGCCGAGGGCGATGCCGGCGCTGACGAGCAGGGCGAGGAGGACGTTGAGGGCCTTCATCGCGGCGGGTCAGGACACCATCTGGGTCACGGAGTCCCCGTCGTGGCGCAGGTGGAAGGTCGTCTCGGCGATCTTCTTCTTTGCGCTGGCCTCGACGATGAAGTTGTTCATGAACAGGTAGTCCATCCCCGAGAGGGAGAACGTGTTGAACGCGTGGGCCGGGGACTCGACGATCGGCTCGCCCTTCAGGTTGAAGGACGTGTTCATGATCACCGGCACGCCGGTGAGCTCGCCGAAGCGCTCGATGATCCGGTGGTACGCCGGGTTCGTCTGGCGGTACACGGTCTGGAGGCGCCCCGACCCGTCCTCGTGGGTGATGGCCGGGAGCACGTCGCGCTTCTCCTCGCGGACGGGCGCGACGTAGAGCATGAAGCGGGCGGGCCAGTGGCGCTCCGGCTCGGGGATCTCGAAGAACTCGTCGGCGCGCTCCTCGATGACCGAGGGCGCGAAGGGCCGGAAGGCCTCCCGGAACTTGATCTTGGAGTTGAGCTTCTCCTTCATCTCCATCCGCCGGGGGTCGGCGATGATGGAGCGGCTCCCGAGCGCGCGCGGGCCCCACTCGCAGCGGCCGCGCATCCAGCCGCACACGTGGCCCGCCTCGAGGGTGCGCGCGACGAAGTCGTAGAACTCCTCGTCGTCGGCGATCTGCCGGTAGGGGATGTCGTTGGCCTCGAGGAAGGCGCGGATGGCCTCGTCCCCGTGCTCGCTCCCCAGGTAGGCGTGCTCCAGGGCGGGGCCCCGGGGCTGGTCGAGCAGGTGGTTGTAGGCCCAGTACGCCGCCCCGGCCGAGCACCCGTCGTCCCCGGGCGCCGGGTGGATGTAGACGTCCTCGAACGGGCCGTTCCGCATCAGCTTGTAGTTGGCCACCGAGTTCAGGGCCACGCCCCCCGCGAGGCACAGGTTCTTCATGCCCGTGACCTCGTGCAGGTGGGTGATCATCCGCAGCAGGATCTCCTCGGTGACCCGCTGGATGCTCGCCGCCATGTCGCAGTAGTACGGGTCGAGGGACTTGTCCTGGTGCTTGGGGTCCCGTCGCGGCCGGCCGAAGTGCTTCTCGAAGAGCGGGCTGAGGGTGTCGTTCGTGGAGTGGTGGTACTGGAAGTACCGCATGTCGTGCCACAGCGACCCGTCCTCGGCGACGTCGAGGAGCTCGTAGATCTGCTCGCAGTACCTCGGCTCGCCGTAGGGGTGCATCCCCATGAGCTTGTACTCGCCCTCGTTGATCTCGAAGCCGCAGTAGGCCGTGAAGGCGGAGTACAGGAGGCCGAGGGAGTGCGGGAAGCGCATCTCCTTGAGGACCTCGATCTTGTTGCCGCGGCCCACCGCCATGGTGGAGGTGGTCCACTCGCCCGCGCCGTCCACCGTGAGGATGGCGGCCTCCTCGAAGGGGGAGGTGAAGAAGCTCGACGCCGCGTGGGAGACGTGGTGGTCCGCGAAAAGGAAGCGGGACCGCGGGATGGAGAGCCGGCGGCTCATCATCGACTTGATCCAGAGCTTGTCGGAGATCCACCGCTGCATGGACTCCCGGAACACCGCCGCGCTGCGCGGGAAGGTGGCCATGGCCGTGAGGAGCATGCGCTCGAACTTCACGAAGGGCTTCTCGTAGAAGACCACGTGGTCCACGTCGTGGATCGTGATGCCGCCCTTCTCGAGGCAGAACTCGATGGCCAGCTCAGGGAACCCGGAGTCGTGCTTCTTGCGGCTGAAGCGCTCCTCCGCCGAGGCCGCCACGAGGACGCCGTCCTTCACCAGAGCGGCGGCGGAGTCGTGGTAATAGAACGAGAGGCCGAGGACGTTCATGGGCGTCAGTCCTGCCGCCGGGCCGCGGCCAGGTCCTCGTTCGTGCTCTCCCAGGGCGACCAGTTCCCCGCGCGCCGCCGCTTCAGGTGCAGGGGATCGCACACCCGCTGGTACACCACGGCGAAGGGCCCGAGGACGCCGTAGTACAGGACCGTCAGCAGGGCCCGTGAGAGCATGCTGCCGAAGCGTTCCGTGAACTGGGCGAGGGCTTGCATGGGCCTCTGCGGGGGCGGGCGGGACCGTGGGGGAGAGGGTGGCGGGAAGGGGCCGTGCGCGGCCCTCGCGGGGCCGTCGCCCCGCTCCCCCCTCTATCGACGAAGCTTATCGGTGCCGCTGGCACGAAGCCCGGATTTATCGCACGAGAACGCCCTTCAGGAGCTCGTCCCGCTGGTACGTCGAGTCCCCGTTGAGGTCTCGATATGCGTCGACCTCGATCTCGGTGCCCTCCTCGATCCGGTCGAGCACCAGGTGCAGGGTCGCCTTGTCGCTCAGGCGGATCGCGCCCGAGCGCGGCCGGGTGCGCGGGCGGATGGCGGGGATGACGTCCCCGGGCTCCAGCCCGAGCTGTTGGGCCGGGCTGCCTTCGCGGACCCGGGCCACCATGAGGAAGCGGCTGCGGCCGAGCTGGCGCTCCTCCACGGTGACGCCGAGCTCGGCGAAGAACGTCCCGTTCATGTCGTCCCAGGCGAGCACCGGGACCTGCTCGACGGCGTCCCCGCGCTCGACCCCGACGGTGAACTCCGTGCCGGGGTCGACCTGGAGGGACTGGAGGAGGAACGCCTCGCCGTCGACCACCGGGAGCCCGTCCAGGGAGACCACGCGGTCGCCCTCGCAGATGCCCGCCGCCGCGGCGGGGCCCTGGTCCCACACCCGGGTCACGCGGAGCTCGCCGGCCCGCTCCTGCACGTCGAAGCCCAGCCACGAGCGGCGCGCGTCGGGGAACAGGCTGTCGGTCAGGACCTGGCGGACGCGGTCCACCGGGATGGCGAAGCCGATGTTCTCCGCGTCGGTGTTCATGACCGTGTTGATGCCGATCAGCTCCCCGTGGATGTTGAGGAGCGGCCCGCCGGAGTTCCCGCGGTTGATGGACGCGTCGGTCTGGATGAGGCCGCGGAAGTACAGCTGGCGGCCGGGCACCGGGACCTCGCGGTAGAGGCCGGAGATGATGCCCGTGGACACCGTGTAGGTCTGGCCGTGGGGGTTCCCGATGGCCACGACGCGCTCCCCGGGCATGAGGTCGGAGCTGGTGCCCATGCGGACGGTGGGGTAGCTCCGGCTCCCCGCCGGCTGGAGGCCGTCGCCCGCGGGTGAGGGCTCCGG
>JASFWR010000317.1:0-4519 GCA_050049155.1 Planctomycetota bacterium
CTGGTGGGTCTTCGCCTCCCACGCCCCGACATTCGCCGACGGCTCCGCCATGTTCGAGATGGTCAAGTTCGCCAACGGCTACTCGGACGCCGGCCTCCCCGAGGCCATCGTGAACATGGGCCTGATCCTGCCCCCCGTGGAGGCCCTCGCCTTCGTGGCCCTCGCCGCTCTCGCGATCCGTCGGCGCCCCCTCTGAGCCCCCCTCTGAGCCCCCCTCTGGGGGCCCCCTCTGGGCCCATCTCTGGGCCCATCTCTGTTCCCCACCCGGACCCCGGACTCCGAGGCGCTGGCGGCCGCTTCGGGGAGATCCGGAAGGCGCCGCCGGGAGAAGCGTCGCCGCGCTGGAACCGGGCCCCCGGAAGCCTCACCATCGCGGACGATGGCTCTCTCCACCGTCACCCTCCGTGGCCCGCTGATCGCCCTCGGCCTCCTCCTCGCCGGCGCGTCGTGCCAGTACGCGCCCGAGCGCACGATCCCGGACCCGCTGCCCGAGACCCTCGAGTGGGCGCTCCCCCAGACCGGCGCCGCGGCCTACCTCGGCGTGGAGGTCCGGGAGAACGACTCCGGGTCCCTGGAGAGCCTCTCCTTCGACCCGGGCGTCCGGGTGCACGCGGTGACCGAGCGGTCCCCCGCCGCCGTCGCCGGGATCCGCGTGGACGACGTCCTGCTCGACCTCGACGGCACGGAGCTCGCCGTGCCCGAGGACCTGCAGGCGCTCCTCGAGCAGCGCACGGGGGACAGTGACGCGACCCTGACCGTGCAGCGCGGCGACACCGCCTTCGAGGTGAGGCTGCAGCTGGAGGCCGGGGCCGCGGCGGCCGTGGACGTGGGCGAGCGCTTCGTCCTCGACCCGGCGCGGACCCTCGGCGCCTGGGGCACCGCGGACGGCGCGGTCCTCGTGGCGCGCAACGAGCGGGGTCCGCTGCGCGACCTGCCCCTTGGCGCGCGCGTGGTCGGGCTCGACGGCGACCCGATCGTCTCCGGCCGCGGGCTCGTCCGGCGGCTGGTGGCCCGCGAGCCCGGCACCCGGGTCCGCCTCACCCTCGAGGACGCCGACGGTGCCCGCCGCGACCGCGAGGTCGCGCTGCTCGGGGAAGGCCGGCGCGTGACGCGGGCCTCGGTTCCCGTGCTGGTGACCTACGACGCCACCGCCGACCGCTCGCGGACCTCGTTCGTGCTGCTGGACCTCTACGTGATCTCGCTCCTGCGCTACGCGCGGGAGGGCGGGGAGAAGCGCATCAGCGTGCTCCGCTTCTTCCAGTGGAACACCGGCGTGGGTGAGCTCGACGGATGAGCGTCCTGCTGACGGTGCTCCACGGGGCCGCGGCCCTGGTCCCCTCGCTCCCCGCGGCCGGCCCCGCCGTCGCCGCCGACGCCTCCTTCGTGGACGCCTCGGTGCGGGTCGAGGGTTCCGTGCTCGACTGGCACTTCGTGGACGTGGAGGGCGACGGCCCCATCGAGCTCTGCATCGCCCTGCGGACCCCGGAGGGCGCCCGCGAGCTCCAGCTCCACCGCTGCTCGGGCCGCGCCATCGACCCCGACCCGTTCCGCCGGATCCCGATCCTCAAGGACATCGTCGCCTGGACCTTCGCCGACGTTCGGCCGGACCTCGAGGGGCGGGAGCTCGTCCTCCTGACGCGGCAGGGCGCGTGGTCCTTCGATCCGCGCCGGACCAGCTACAAGGGCAACATCCAGCGGCTCGTGGAGACGCGGCTGATGTTCGACTTCCCCACCACCCGGCGCCTGCCCCACTGGGAGTACGTGGTGCGCACGGGCCCGGGGAGGCCGGACCACCTGCTGCTCCCCCGCCGCGACGGGTACGAGATCGTCGGCCCCTCCGGCTCCCGAACGGAGGGCGCCATGCCCTACGCCCCCATCGCCGACTTCGTCGCCCCGAGCCGCAGCGCCGCCACGGACCCCGAGGACCGAAGGGGCCGGGCGGAGCGGGCGCGCGCCCGCAACGAGGAGCGCGGCGCCCGCTTCGAGGTCACCGTGGGCGACCGCTTCGAGCCGTTCCTCGGGGAGGGGCTCGGCAGCGCCCTGGTGGACGACGCCACCAGCGTCCGGGCGCCCGCCGTGGTGGACCTCGACGGGGACGGCCGCGACGACCTCCTCTACGTCGGCGAGGACGCCCTGCACGTGCACCTGGCCACCGCCAAGGGCATCCCGGCAGAGGCGACGCGGGTGGAGCCCATCCCCGACTACCTGCGCTCGGGGTCCCGGGCCGCCGCCCTCCGGCTGGTGGACGTGGACGGCGACGGGCGCCGGGACGTGCTCGGCGTGTGGCAGGCGGAGAGCGGCGAGCTCGAGAACGGGCAGTGGCGCATCTACGTCATGCGGGCCACCGCCGACGCCCTGCTCCCGGCCAAGCCCACCCAGGTGCTGCGCTTCGAGGCCGCGGAGCTCCGGGCCACCGTGGCCGACGTGGACGGCGACGGCCGCCCCGACCTGGCCCTGCGCCGCTTCGAGATGCCGAGCATGATCGAGACGGTCACCGGGCTCGAGTTCCGCTACTCGCACCTGCTCTACCTGGGCACGCGCAGGGGCACCTTCGACCGGCGCCCCGCCCTCAAGAGCGAGCGGACCTTCGACGAGAACTCGATCCGCGAGATCATCGCCAATCGCGACCTCTCGATGGACTGCAGCGGCGACGGCATCGCCGACCTGGTGGAGGTGGACCTCAAGGGGCGCCTCGGCGTTCGGCGCCTGCGGCGCTCGTCCTCCCTCTTCGGCGGCGACAGCTGGCAGATCGACGAGGGCTACTGGAAGCAGTACGCCGCCCGCGGGTCCGTCACCTCGCTGTCGGTCATGGACCTCAACGGGGACGGCGTGGGCGACATCGTGAGCGCCGCGGACTCCGTGCTGACCGTCTACCTCTCCCAGAAGCGATGAAGCCCGGACGGCCCCACCTCACCCTCGCGGCGCTGCTCGCGACCTGCGCATCCGCTCTCGCGGCGCCGGGCGACCCGCCGGCCGCGGACTTCTCGGAGACGCGGCTCGCGGTCCGCAAGGGGTCCGGGCTCCTCGCCCTGCGGGACCTCACCGGGGACGGGC
This sequence comes from Planctomycetota bacterium, assembly GCA_050049155.1. Classification (GTDB taxonomy): domain Bacteria; phylum Planctomycetota; class UBA1135; order UBA1135; genus Saltatorellus. Next base: position 3,055 of record JASFWR010000317.1, read on the forward strand.
GCTACGAGCTGCTCTCCCTCACGCCGCGGGGCCTGGTGGCCCAGGCCCTGGACGAGCGCGGGGTGTACGAGACCGCCGGGGCGCTGCTGGAGTGGCCCGCCAGCGGCACCGGCTGGGACCTCGCGGACCTCGACGGGGACGGGCGGGTGGAGGTCCTCATGGTCTCGGACGGGCGGACGCTCGTCCGGCGGTCCCTCTCGGGGGACGGGACCTGGTCCGAGCCCGAGGTGCTGCTGGAGACCGGCATGTACCTGCCCGCGGCCACGGTCCGGGTGCCCTTCGTCCGGGACCTGGACGAGGACGGCCGCCCCGACCTCGTGCTCCCCGGCCCCGGCCGCTTCCACATGCGGCTGAACCGAGGGGCGTCCGAGGCCGGCGAGCTCCGCTGGTCGGACCCGATCGAGGTCGAGTACGAGCCCCGCATCGACTACCGGACCGGCGACCCCGACCGTCTGTCGGCCACCTTCTCCCAGCGCGTACGGGTGCCGTGGTTCAGCATGGTCGACATCGACGGCGACGGCCGGCTCGACCTCGTGTCCGAGACCTCGGAGCGGGTGGCCTTCCACCTGGCGCGCCCGGAGATCGCCGCGCGCCCCACCTGGACCCTGGACCTCTCGGGCCTGCGGAGCGCCCCCACCGCGAGCGACCTGGACCTGGACAACCTGCTGGGCGCCGTGAGCGGGCTCGCCCAGTGGCGCGCCGTCGACCTCGACGGGGAGGCGCCCCGGGACCTGATCGTCGGCTCCGAGGGCACCTTCAAGGTCTACCTCGGCGCCACGGCCACGGGCCCCGTGAAGGCCCCCGACCAGGTGCTCAAGGCCTCGGGGAACGTGCTCTACTTCTTCGTGCGCGACGTGCTCGGGGGCGGCGCCCCGGACCTGCAGATCGTCCGCGGCGAGCGCATCTCCCTCGCCCAGCTCGTGAAGTTCCTCGTCGTCCCGGGGAAGCTCGACTTCGACGTCTTCACCTACGAGAACAAGGCGGGGACCTTCGACCGGCGCCCCACCCGGCGCACGACCCTGGCGCTCCGGATCCCGCGCATCTTCGAGCTCCTCGACGAGTTCGAGGAGGTCTCCGAGCAGCTGGAGGCCCAGTGGGACATCCCCGCCCGGCGCCTCGACTGGGACGGCGACGGGGAGGAGGACGACGTGGTCGACGTGGTCGGCGACGTGCTCAAGGTCTTCGTGGACTGCGCCCCGCCCCAGCAGCGCTTCGAGGACCTCTCGGTGGCGGACGGCGTCGACGGCATCATCGAGAAGGTGGTGCTCGACGACCTCGACCGCCTCGGCGACGGGGAGGAGAGCGTCATCGACCTCGGCGAGCTCGACCGCTTCGCGGTGGCCCCGGGCAAGGGGCTCCGGGACGCGACCGCGGGCGTCGAGCCGGTGGCGTCCTTCCCCGCCTGGCCCGGCAAGGACGACCGCGGAGTGCGGGCCCGCGACCTCGACGGCGACGGGCGGCTGGA
>JASFWR010000318.1:0-4503 GCA_050049155.1 Planctomycetota bacterium
CGACGTGGACGGGGCGGTGGTCGTGACCTCGGCCATCGACAACCTCGTGAAGGGCGCCGCCGGTCAGGCGCTCCAGAACATGAACGCGGTGCTCGGCTTCGACGAGACCTGGGGGCTCCTGTGAGCGAGGCGCGGCGCATCCTGGTCAAGGTCGGCGGGGCCATCCTCGACGACCCCGCCACCCGCGCGGCCTTCGCCGAGAGCGTGGGCGCGGCGCGCGCGGCCGGGGACGAGGTCGTCGTCGTCCACGGCGGCGGCGCGCAGGTCTCGCGCCTCACCGAGGCCCTCGGGCTCGTGCCCCGCCGCGTGCGCGGCCTCCGGGTCACGGACGACGGGACGGCGCGCGCCGTCCTGCAGGTGCTCGGCGGCGAGGTGAACGCGGGACTCGTGGCGGCCCTCGAGGCGGCCGGGGTCCGGGCGGTGGGCCTCACCGGCGCGGACGGCGGGCTCTTCCGGGCCGGCGTCGTGGATCCCGCCCTCGGCCACGTGGGGGCCGTCGACGCGGTGAACCCGGAGGTGCTCGAGGCCCTCGGGGCGGCGGGCTACGTGCCCGTGGTGGCCACGGTCACCCCGCGGCCCGGGGACACGGAGGTCTTCCTCAACGTCAACGCGGACATGGCGGTGGCGCCCATCGCCGCGGCGTGGGGCGCGAGCGCAGTGCTCTTCCTCTCGGACGTGCCCCACGTGCGCCACGGCGAGGCGCGCATCCCGAGCCTCGACGGCGCGGGTGCGGCCTCCCTCGAGGCGGAGGGCGTGATCGCCGGCGGGATGATCCCCAAGGTCGAGGCCGCCGTGGCCGCGGCCGAGGCGCTCCCCGGGGCCACCGTGAAGATCGCCGCGGGGGACGTCGCCGACCCCGTGGCCGCCGCGCTCTCGCCCGAGCACGGCACCCTCGTCACCTCGAGCGCCCCGGAGGTGCACCATGCCTGAGGTCACGTTCCGCGACCGGACCATGGGGACCTACCGCCGGGCCGCGCCGCTCTTCGTGCGCGGGGAGGGCGCCTGGATGGTGGACGACGAGGGGGGGCGCTTCCTCGACCTCATCAGCGGGATCGGCGCCAACAGCCTCGGTCACGGGCACCCTCGCCTCGCCGCCGCGCTCGCGGAGCAGGCTGGCACCCTCGGTCACATCTCCAACCTCTACCGGCACGGGATGGGGGAGGAGCTGAGCGAGCGGCTCTGCGAGCTGACCTGCATGGAGGCCGTGTTCTTCTGCAACAGCGGCTCCGAGGCCAACGAGGCGGCGCTCAAGCTGGCTCGCAAGCACCACGCGGAGGCGGGGCACCCGGAGCGCCAGCACTTCGTCGCCCTCGAGCGCGGCTTCCACGGGCGGACCTTCGGGAGCCTCTCGGTCACCTCGAACGCGGCGTACCGCACGCCCTTCGGCGAGGGGCTCGCGGCGAAGTTCATCGAGCCCGACGACGCGGCGGCCCTCGAGGCGGCCCTCGCCGAGGGCCCCGCGGCGTTCATCATGGAGCCGATCCAGGGCGAGGGCGGGGTCCGCCCCCTGGACCCCGAGTACGTGGCCGCGGCCCGGGAGCTCTGCACCCGCACCGGCACGGTCATGATCGCCGACGAGGTCCAGTGCGGCGGCGGCCGGACCGGCACCTTCCTGGCCGGCGCCCACTACGGCCTCGCCCCCGACGTGGTCACCCTCGCCAAGCCCATCGGCGCGGGGCTCCCCATCGGCGCGACCCTGGCCCGCGGTCCCTTCGCGCGCACCTTGGTCCCGGGGGACCACGGCTCCACCTTCGGCGGCGGCCCCTTCGCCTGCCGCGCGGCCCTGTGCGTGCTGGACGAGCTCGACGGCGGGCTGCAGCAGCACGTGATCGACGTGGGCGCGACCCTCGCCGCCGGGCTGGACCGGCTCGTGGCGCGGCACCCCGCGCTCACCGAGCGCCGCGGGCTCGGCCTCATGCAGGGCGTCGTCGCCCCGGGCCGCGCCGCCGAGATCACGGGCGGCCTCTTCGACGCCGGGGTGCTCACCTGCACCGCCCAGGGCGACGTGGTCCGTTTCCTCCCTCCCTACATCGTCACGCTGGAGGACCTCGCCGAGGGCCTCTCGCGCCTCGACCGAGTCCTCACCGACCTCCCGTCCGACCCGTCATGATCGCCGCCCCCATCGCCCCTTTCCCCACGCCCAACCTGGTCTCCCTGGGCGACCTGTCGCCGGACGAGCTGAAGCTCGTCCTCGACACGGCGCTCGAGATCAAGGCGAACCAGGGCGCCTACAACGACCTTCTGCGGGGCAAGCGCCTCGCCATGGTGTTCGAGAAGGAGTCCCTGCGGACCCGCTTCACGTTCGACATCGGCATGCAGGACCTCGGCGGCAGCGCCACGTTCCTCGACCTCTCCAACGGCGCGCGCATGGGCGCCCGGGAGTCGGTGCGTGACATGGCCAAGAACCTGGAGCGCTGGACCCACGCCATCGTCGCGCGGACCTACCGCCATCGGACGGTCGTGGAGCTCGCGCAGACCGCCGACGTCCCCGTCGTGAACGGCCTCTCGGAGCTCCTGCACCCCTGCCAGGCCCTCGCCGACACCATGACGCTCATCGAGCACTGGGGCGACGTGAAGGGCCGCAAGCTGGTCTTCATCGGCGACGGCAACAACACCTGCCACTCGCTCATCACCGCCGCCACCAAGCTCGGCATGGACGTCACGGTGTGCGCCCCCGAGGGCTACGAGCCGGACGCCGAGATCGAGCGCGCCGCCGTGGCGTCCGCGGCGCAGACCGGCGGCAGCTTCACCCTCGAGACGGACCCGATCGTGGCCGTCAAGGGGGCCCACGCCGTGTACACCGACGTCTGGGCCAGCATGGGCCAGGAGGACGAGACGGAAGAACGCGCGGCGGTCTTCTCCGACTACGCCGTGAACGAGGAACTCATGGAACACACCGACCACGCGAAGTTCATGCACTGCCTGCCCGCCCACCGTGGCCACGAGGTCTCCCGGGGCGTCATCGACGGCCCCGACTCGATCGTCTTCGACATCGCCGAGAACCGCCTGCACGCCCAGAAGGCCGTGCTGGCGATGCTGCTCGGCGGGGAGGGACAGTCGTGAGCGAGTCCAAGAAGGTCGTCCTCGCCTACTCCGGGGGCCTCGACACGTCGATCATCATCCCGTGGCTCAAGGAGCGAGGCTGGGAGGTCCACTGCCTGGCTGGCGACGTGGGCCAGGGCGCCGAGGAGCTCGTCGGCCTCGAGGAGAAGGCCGCCGCCACCGGCGCCGCCTCCTGCAAGGTCGCCGACCTGCGCGAGGCGTTCGTCACCGAGACCATCTGGCCGGCGCTGCGCGCGCTCGCGGTCTACGAGGGCCGCTACCTGCTCGGCACCAGCCTCGCCCGGCCGATCCTGGCGCGGGCCCAGGTGGAGTACGCCAAGGAGGTGGGCGCCACCGCCGTGGCCCACGGGTGCACGGGCAAGGGCAACGACCAGGTGCGCTTCGAGGTGGGCTACCGCGCCTTCGACCCGAGCCTCGAGGTCATCGCCCCCTGGCGGACCTGGGACATCACCAGCCGTGAGGAGGCCATCGACTACGCCAACGAGGCCGGGATCCCGATCACGGCCACCAAGAAGAAGATCTACAGCCGGGACCGAAACCTCTGGCACATCAGCCACGAGGGCGGCGCCATCGAGGACGTCGGCGCGCCGCCGCCCGACGACGCCTGGACCTGGACCGTGGACCCGCGCGAGGCTCCGGACACGCCCGGCCGCGTGACCCTGACCTTCGAGTCGGGGGTGCCCGTCGCCATCGACGGCCAGGCCACCGGGCCCGTGGAGATGATCGAGCGGCTCAACGACGCGGGCGCGGCCCACGGCGTGGGCCGGGTCGACATCATCGAGAACCGCCTCGTGGGCATGAAGTCCCGCGGCCTCTACGAGACGCCGGGCGGGACGATCCTCTTCGAGGCGCTGCGCACCCTGCGGAGCCTCTGCGTCGAGCGCGACACCCTCGACCTCTGCGAGCGGGTCGCGCCCGAGTACGCGCGGACCGTCTACAACGGGCTCTGGTTCCACCCCAAGCGGGAGGCCATGGACGCGCTCTTCGCCAACGCCATGGAGCCCTGCACCGGGGACGTGACCGTTGAGCTCTACAAGGGTCGCGCCACCGCCGTCGCCACCTCCAGCGAGCGCTCCCTGTACCGGGACGACCTGGCCTCCTTCAAGATGGGCGACGGTTACGAGCCCCAGGACAGCGAGGGCTTCGTCCGCCTCTTCGGCCTGCCGGGCACCGTCGCCGCCGCCGCCGGGCGGGGGGAGTGACCGTGGCCGAGCCGCAGCTGTGGGGGGGGCGCTTCGCCGGCGCCCTCCACCCGATCTTCGAGGAGCTCAACCGGAGCCTGCCCTTCGACCGCCGCTTCGTCTTCGACGACCTCACCGGGAGCGTCGCCTGGGCGCGCGGCCTCGCCGGCGCGGGGGTGCTCACCGACGCCGAGCGGGACGAGTTGGTCTCGACGCTGGAGGCCATCGCGGCCGAGCTGGCGGAGGACGCCTCGCCCCT
>JASFWR010000051.1:0-14254 GCA_050049155.1 Planctomycetota bacterium
GGACCTCGGGGAGGTGGCCCTCGAGGGCTCCTTCGAGGGCGGCCGCCTGGACGTGACGCGCCTCGGCGTCACGACCCCCCACGGGGACCTGCTCGCGGGCGGAACGGTGCAGCTGCCCCTCGGCGGGGCCGAGCTCGCCGTCGAGGTCCGCACCCTCGGGCTGCGGCGGGGCGAGGCGAACCTCGATCTCGCCGCGCCCGTGACGGTCGACTTCCAGGAGGGCGGCGTCGTGGCCGAGGGCGTCGAGCTGGCCGGCGGCATCGGCGCGCTCACCCTCCGGGTGGACACCCGCGAGAGCGCGGGGTTCAGGGTCGACGCCGCGGCGACGGCCTTCCAGGTGGACGCGGCGCTGGCGGGCCTGCTCGAGGGGCCGGGGCAGCTGGGGATCCTCGACGGCGAGCTCCGGTTCCAGCGGTCCCCGCTCCGGGCGGAGGTCGACGGGACCCTCAGCGACGCCCGGCTGGCGGGGGTCGCGGACCCCGTGAAGGCCCGCGTCCAGGTGGACTGGGAGGACGGCCGGCTGCGGGTCGCCGAGCTCACCGCCAGCCTCCCCCACGTCTCCATGGACGTCCGCGGGACGGCGCCGCTGGACCCGGACGCGGCCCTCCTCGGCCCCGGCCCGGTGGACCTCGAGGCCCGCCTCCGGGTCGACGCGGACGCCCTCCGCGGGGACCTGCTCGGTACCGCCATGCCCGCGGACGTGGCGGAGGTGGCGCGGCGGGTCTCCGGGAAGCTGGAGCTCGACCTCGACCTGGAGGGGACCTGGCGGGGCCTCACCGGGACCGGGGTCGCCCGGCTCCAGGGGGTGAGCTACGTGGACGCGGACGGGGCGCCGCTCCCCGCGCTGGAGGACCCGGTCTCGGGGGAAGTGGCGGTGCTCCTGGACGACGGCGTCACCCTCCGGCCCTCCGACCTCGTCCTAGGGGACCTGGGCGTCGCGAACGGCCTCGTCCGCGTCGCGCGCCCCCTCGACGTGGCGGCCCTCGTCGAGGACCCGACCCCGTGGCTCGACGCCCCGCTGACCGCGGACGGCACGTTCACCTGCGAGGACCTCGCCTGGATCGCCGCCCTGTCCCCCGAGGTCCGGGAGGTCACGGGCACCCTCACCTTCGGGGGGCGGGCCCGGGGGCCCCTGCGGTCGCCGGCGCTGGACGGCCGGCTGGACCTCGAGGACGGCGGCGTGCGGCTGCGCGGCGTGCCGCCCGTGGAGGACCTCGCCCTCTCCCTCACGGCCACGCCCGCGCGCATGGAGGTGGAGCGCGCGTCGTTCTCGGTGGGCGCCGCGCCGGTGACGCTCACCGGCGCCGTCGACCTCGACGGCGAGGGACCCTCCCTGGCCCTGGACCTGGAGGGCGAGCAGGTCCTCCTGCACCGCTCCCAGAACGCCGTCGTCCGCTCCGACATCGACCTCCACCTCTCGGGCCGCCCCGGCGACCTGCTGCTCACCGGGGAGCTGGCCCTCGTGGGCGGCCGCCTGCGGTCCCCCGTCGAGGTGCAGAGCATCCTCGCCAGCGGCGGGAGCCGCGCGCCCGAGGCCGTCCGCCGCGGCCTCCGGCTGCCGTCCTTCGGCCCCCCGTCCCTGCGCCTCGCGGTGGACGTGACCACCGCGGACCCCATGCGGCTGGAGGGCCGGCTGACCCGCGGCCGGATCCGCGCGGACCTGCAGCTGACCGGGGACGCGTCCCACCCGATCCCCGGCGGCAAGCTCTTCGTCGACCCCCTGGAGGTGGCGCTGCCGGCGGGGACCCTCCGCTTCCCCACCGGCCTCGTGGTCTTCGACCCCGCCAACCCGGACGTGCCGCAGCTCGAGCTCCTGGGCTCCACCCGGCTGGCCGGCCACGACGTGACGGTCGAGATCTCCGGGGAGTACGACCAAGCCGTCGTCGACTTCAGCTCCTCACCGCCGCTGGTCCCGGACGACCTGGTGATGCTCGTGCTCTCGGGCCGTCCTCCGGGGACGGCGCGCGGCGCCCGCGAGGCCGGCCAGACCGTGGCCCTCTACGTGGCGCGTGACCTGGTGCAGGGGTGGTTCGACTCCGGGGGCTTCGAGGACGAGGACCGCGAGTCGTTCCTCGACCGCTTCGAGGTGGTTTCCGGCCGCGACGTGTCCCGCTCGGGGGTCCTCACCGTCCAGGCCACCTACCGCCTGCGCGAGGGGCTGGCGCGGGAGCGGGACGCGATCTACCTCGTCATGGAGCGCGACTCCTTCGAGGACTACAACGTGGGCCTGCGGTTGGTCCTGAGGCTCGAGTGACGCGCCCATGGACGCCGCCACGCACCGCACCGCGCGCCGAAGCACGCGCCTCCTGGCCCTCGCCCTCTTGACTTCGCTCCTCGCGGCGACCGCGGGGGCCCAGGAGGACGAGGGCTCCGTCCTGGACGTCCCCGTCCTGGGCGCGCCCGCGGGGCTCGAGGACGACCTCGCCGCGGTGGCGCAGCCCTACGTAGAGCGCTACCTCGCGGACCGGCGCGCCGTCCACGTGGACGACGCCGCCTACGAGCTGGTCCTCCTGCTCCGCGAGCGCGGGTACGCGGGCGCCGAGGTCACCTACGAGGTCGAGGGCGGCGCGGCGCGGCTGCGCGTGAGCGCCGGGCCCCGCTCCACCCTCGGGGCCGTCGAGGTCGTCGCGGACGCGGCGTGCCCGCTGCCCGAGGACGACCTCGCGCGCTACGTGAGCGGCCCGCGCACCGGGCTCTTCGGGCGCGGGGAGGTCCTCTACGTGGCGCGCCGCGTGGAGCAGGCCCCGCGGCGCCTCGTGCTCGACCTCGTGTCCCTCGGGCACCTCGACGCGGCGGCGCGCGTGGAGGACCCCGGGGCCGGACCGGACGGCGGCGAGGTGACGGTGCGGCTGGTGGTCGAGGCCGGGCCCCGGTACCGCCTCGAGCCGGTGACGGTGGAGGGCGAGGCCTCCCTCCCCGCGGCCGTCGCCCTCGCCATCCGGGAGGGGCTGGCCGACATCACGCCGGCGGACGGGGCGGACGACCTCGCCTACGAGCCTCGGGTCCCGGGGCGCGTCCGGAGCAGCGTGCTCGACGCCCTCGCGAGCCACGGCTACCTCGACGCGGAGGTGCGCGTGGAGGCCGAGGTGGACCCCGCCACCCGCCGGGTCCCCGTCCGGGTCGAGGTGGAGGCGGGCCCGCGGGTCAGCATCGGCGCGGTGCGCTTCGAGAGCTCCGGCCGGACCCGCGAGCGCTTCCTCCGCTCGCGGCTCGAGGTGCGGGAGGGCGAGGACTTCAGCTCCAAGGGCGTCCGCGCCAGCGTCCGGTCCCTGTACCGCACGGGCCTCTTCTCCGAGGTCCGCACCCGGGTCGAGGGGGACGGGGAGGAGCGCGACCTGGTGATCGAACTGGAGGAGCAGGAGTCGCTCGAGGTCTACGTCGAGCCGGGGTACGGGAGCTACGAGCTGTTCCGCGCCACCGTCGGGGCCAGGGACCGGAACCTGTTCCGCGCCGGCATCGACGGCTCCGCGGAGGTCACGGTCGCCGTCCGCGCGCTCCGCACGAGCCTGCGGCTGTCCGACCCGTGGTTCCTCAACGAGCAGCTGATCGGCGACCTCCAGGTCGACTTCGAGCAGCGGAAGGAGCCGTCGTTCCTGCGGGAGAACCGCGGCGTCGGCACCTACGCCACGCGGGAGTGGAGCGGCGTGTCCTCCACCACGCTCGGCTACCAGTTCGGGCGCTCCGAGGCCAAGGACGTCCAGGTGGTGGACGACGCCGTGACCGAGGCGGAGTCCATCGTGAACATCGCCGCGATCATCCTCTCCCAGCGCTTCGACGACCGGGACGCCCTCTTCGCTCCCACCCGCGGCACCTACCTGAACGCCTCCCTCGAGCTGGCCGCCGAGGGGCTGGGCTCCGAGCTCGAGTTCGTCCGGGGCAAGCTCTCCGCCTCCTGGTTCCGGCGGCTCGACCCCGAGCTGGTGCTCGGCCTCAACCTCCGCTCGGGCATCATCGCGCCCGCCTACGACGGGACCGGCATCCCCATCCAGGAGCGCTTCTTCGCGGGCGGCGGCAACTCGGTGCGGTCGTTCCGCGAGAGCGAGCTGGGCCCCAAGGACGTCAACGGGGAGCCGCTCGGCGGGGAGGTGTTCACCACGGCGAGCGTCGAGCTGCGGCACGAGCTGGTGGGCGCCTTCCAGACCGCCGCCTTCGTGGACGCGGGCTTCGTCGAGCGGCAGGCGAGCGACGCCTTCGACCTGGACGACGTGCGCCTGGGGATCGGCCTGGGCCTGCGCTACCTCCTCCCCATCGGCCCGCTGCGCCTCGACGGGGCCGTGAACCCGGACCCGCGCTCGGGAGAGGACGACTGGGTCCTCCACTTCAGCATCGGCATGCCGTTCTGAGGGCGCCGCGCCGCGGTGGGAACCGGGCGCGGCCCGGCGTACCCTCTGGCCGTGTCCCTTCCCTCGCTCATCGACCGGCTCAACGTCGCCGTCGGCCGGGCCGCCGCTTGGTCCGTGCTGGCCATGGCCCTGATCGGCGCCGGCAACGCGATCGCGAGCTACCTCGAGCCGCTGGCCGGGCGCCGCCTCGCCTCGGTCGCCCTCGACGAGCTGCAGTGGTACCTGTTCAGCGCGCTCTTCCTGCTGGCGGCGCCCTGGGCCCTCCGCGAGAACGCCCACGTGCGCGTGGACGTCCTGTACGGCCGGCTCGGCGAGCGGGGCAAGGCCTGGACCGACGCCATCGGCGGGCTCGTGCTGCTGATCCCCTTCTGCGTGTACGCCGTGGTGGTCAGCGTCCCCACCGCGGTGGAGTCGATCCAGCGCCACGAGGTGTCGCCCGACCCCGGCGGCCTCCTGCGCTGGCCGATCAAGGCCGTGCTGCCGGTCGCCTTCGTGCTGCTGGCCCTCCAGGGGGTCGCCAACACCATGCGCGCCGTCGCCGTGATCACCCGAGGGGGGACCCGGTGAACGAGTGGGTCGGACCGCTGATGTTCGGCGTCGTCATGACGCTGATCTTCCTCGGCTTCCCGGTCGCCTTCACCCTGGGCGGCGCCGCGCTGATCTTCGGCTTCGTCGGGATCGAGATGGGGTTCTTCGACTGGATCTACCTCGCCAACTTCCCGGAGCGCGTCTTCGGGATCATGGAGAACCAGGTCCTGCTCGCCGTCCCCTTCTTCGTCCTCATGGGGACCGTCCTGCAGCGCTCGCAGCTGGCGGAGGAGCTGCTGCACTCCATCGGGATGCTCTTCGGCCCGCGCCGCGGCGGCCTGGCCCTCGCCGTGGTCTTCGTGGGGGCGCTCCTCGCCGCCGCCACGGGCGTGGTCGGCGCCTCGGTGGTGGCCATGGGGATGATCTCCCTGCCGGTGATGCTCCGCTACGGGTACAGCAAGGAGCTGGCCACGGGGACGATCTGCGCCGCCGGCACCCTGGGGCAGCTCATCCCGCCGAGCATCGTCCTGATCGTCCTCGGTGACCAGCTCGGGGTGAGCGCCGGGAAGCTCTTCCGCGGCGCCTTCGTCCCCGGGCTCATGCTCGCCGCCTTCTACGCGGTCCACGTGGCGCTGGTCGCGTGGCGCCGACCTGACCAGGCGCCCGCCCTCCCGGCCGAGGAGCGCAACGTGCACGGCCGCGCGCTCGCCCTCCTCGTGCTCAGGGTCCTGATGCCCCCGCTGGCGCTGATCCTGATCGTGCTCGGGAGCATCTTCCTCGGGGTCGCCACGCCCACCAAGGCCGGCGCGCTCGGGGCCCTCGGGGCCCTCGCCCTCGCCGCGGGCCGGCGCCGTATCTCATGGGCGAAGCTGCGCGAGAGCGTCGAGGAGACCGCGAAGCTCACCACGATGGTGGTCTTCCTGCTCATCGGCTCCACGGCGTTCACCCTCGTCTTCCGGGGCGTCTACGGGGACGTCTGGATCGAGGACATGCTCACGGGGCTCCCGGGCGGCAAGGTCGGCCTGCTCGTGGTCGCGAACCTCGTGGTCTTCGGGCTCGGGTTCTTCATCGACTTCTTCGAGATCGCCTTCATCGTGCTCCCGCTCATCGTCCCCGCGGCGGCCTCCCTCGGGATCGAGGGCGACGCGATGATCTGGTTCGGCGTGATGATCGCCATGAACCTGCAGACGTCGTTCCTGACGCCGCCCTTCGGGTTCGCGCTCTTCTACCTCCGGGGCGTCGCCCCGCTCGAGGTGAGCACCGGGGAGATCTACCGCGGCGTCCTGCCCTACATCGGGATCCAGGCGCTCGGGCTCGTGCTGGTGATCGTCTTCCCGGAACTGGTCACCGGGATGATCTGATCCGCTTCTTACGGGCGAGCGGGCGCCGGACACCTCCTCGGAACCCGCCCCCGCGCGTAGCATCGAGCGGTCCGCGCCTCCGCCCGTAGCGAGCCGCGGTCCCCTCCCATGACGATCTCCCGCGCCTTCCTCCCCTCCCTCCTCCTCGCGCTCCTCCTCTCGGGGGTCGCCGCGTCCGGCCCCGAGGACGAGGCCGACGAGGTCCGCTTCGACCTCGAGACCATCTTCGACGAGGACGGGCTCTTCGGCCCCTCCGCCACCTCGCCCAGCTTCTCCGCCAGCGGGCGGTACGCGGCGTACCTGTACCGGCCCTACGCCGAGCGCCGCCACGGGAGCGACCTGTGGCTCGTGGACCTGGAGAGCGGCGAGACGCGCCGGCTCACGTCGGTGTCGGTCATGGCGCCCTTCCAGGCGCGGACCCGCGAGGTCGGTGAGGACCGCGTGGAGCACGCGCGCAAGGCCGAGGGCGACGGGGACGGCGACGCGGAGGAGGCCCCGCTCGCCCGGGACGACGACCGCTTCGGTGGCGGGAGCTGGACCGACCTGCAGCGGCTCTCGAAGGAGGGCGGCGACGGCTCCGACGGCGAGCTCACGGAGGAGGAGCGCCGGCTCATGGACGAGGTCGGTGAGGAAGACGCCGACCGTGAGAAGGCGCCCCGCTACCGCGGGATCTCCTCCTTCACCTGGGCGCCGGAGGCGGACGAGCTCCTCATGAGCTCCGGCGGCGACGTCTACCGGCTGGTGATCGGCGGGGACGGCCCCGTCCGGCTCACCAAGACCCGGCAGTCCGAGCGCTCCGTCCAGTACCTGCCCGGCGGCGACGGCTACACGGCCCTGATCGACGACGCCCTCGTTCGGGTCCGCTTCGGCGACCACTTCGTGGACCAGCTGGACCCGGAGCTCCCCGACGGCATGACCATGCGGGACTACCGCATCAGCCCGGACGGCTCACGGGTGGCGTTCGTCGCCTCCAACGGCTCGCGCGACCGCAGCGGCGGCCGCACGGTCGACATCGCCACGTACAACGACCGCTTCATGAAGGTCCGCACGGTGCCCCGCACCGTGTCCGACGACCCCATCCGCAAGCGGACGACGGCCGTCTTCCTGCACGAGCTGCCGGCGGCGGACCGTGAGGGCGGCGCCCTGGTGAAGGTGCACCAGCGGGAGACCTCCGGCCCTCGGGACGTCCTCCGTGTCCCCGACTGGGCGCCGGACTCCAGCCGGATCGTCTTCGCCGCGTTCGACCAGGCGAGCGAGGAGGTCCACGTGCTCGAGGCCCTGGCGTCCCCCGAGGGCGGCGACGACGCCGAGGAGGAGGCCGACGAGCGACCCGCGCGCGTCGTCCAGCGCTTCCTCCACACCGGCGGCCCCAACACCCCCAGGATGATCGAGCCCCGCTACCTCGCGGACAGCCGCCGGGTCATGCTCATCACCGAGCAGACCGGCTTCCGCCACCTGCACGTGCTCGACCCCGTCTACGAGACGCTCGAGCCCGTGACCCGCGGCCGCTTCGAGGTCTACCCCATCGGGACCCCCGAGGACCGCTCCTGCGTCTGGGTCGCAGCCACCCGTGAGGACTCGTCCTGCCAGGACGTGTACCGGGTGGACCTCGACACCGCGGAGATGACGCGCCTCTCGGTCGCCCGGGGCCAGTACGCGGGGGCGGCGGTCAGCCCGGACGGCGCCCACGTCCTCGCCACCTTCTCGGCCTTCGGCTCGCCCCGGGAGCTGGTCCACGTGGACGTGGCCGCCGGCGAGCAGCGGGCCCTGACCGACTCCCACCCCGCGGCCACGCGGCAGCTGACCGAGGTCGCGCCGGAGTTCTTCGAGTACGAGAACCGGCACGGCCAGGCGATCCGCGGCTTCCGGTTCGAGCCGGAGCGCGAGGCGGGCGAGAAGCGCCCCCTGCTGATCTACGTCTACGGCGGCCCCCTCGGGACGCGCAAGCAGGTCACCGAGGGCAACTTCGGCTCCGACGGCTACTTCTTCGCGAGCTACATGGCCCGGGAGCACGGGTGGGTGACCTGCACCATCGACCCCCGCGGCATGTCGGGCTACGGCGCGCTCTTCGAGAAGGCCAACTTCGAGCAGGTCGGCGTCCCCCAGGTCGAGGACCTCACCGACGGCGTCCGCTACCTGGTGGAGAACCACGACGTGGACCCCGACCGCGTGGCCATCCACGGCTGGAGCTTCGGCGGCTTCCAGACCCAGATGTGCATGTACACCGAGCCCGAGGTCTTCAAGTGCGGCATCGCCGGCGCGGGCCCCACCGAGTGGGAAAACTACAACTCCTGGTACTCCACGGGGACCATCGGCAAGAGCCGTGAGGGCGAGACGGACCTCGCCAAGTACTCCCTGCTCCCCCTCGCCAAGAACCTGAAGGGCAAGCTCCTGCTGGTGCACGGCATGGAGGACGCCAACGTGCTCTACCAGGACACCGTGCGGGTCTACGCCGAGCTCCTGGACGCCGGCAAGGAGACCCTCGTGGAGCTGTTCGTCGACCCGAGCGGCGGCCACGGCCTCGGCGGGCACGTCAAGCGCCTCGCCCGCTTCCGCAAGTACGAGGAGTTCCTGCTCCGCGCCAACCAGTGACCGCCTCCCCCCTGCCACCCACCATGAAGCCCTACGCCCTCCCCGCCCTCCTCCTCTCGCTCAGCACCGCGGCCTCCGCCCAGTCCGACCTGATCCAGTGGGGTCCGGTCCGGGACGTGCAGTCGTCCGCCGAGGTGAGCACCAACGGGACACTCGTGACCGCCAGGAACTGCTGGGCCCAGACCTTCGCCTCCCCGACGGTCAACGGGGTGGCCTTCAGCGCCTTCGCGCCGTCGGGCTGGACCAACGGCGGGTGGACGCTCAACGCGGGCTCCTCCACGGGCGACTCCGAGTACGACGCGCTCCTCGACTCCGCTCGGGTCACGAGCGGGGGCAGCGCCGCCAACCCCACCGGGTTCGGCGCCATCCAGCTGGACACCCTCGGGACCCTCACCCCCGGCAGCACCTACGAGATCCAGGTCTGGTACTCGGACCAGCGGACGGGGACGAGCACCAACGTGCTCTACGACCGGGTCATGACCATGAGCTCCGCCCTGGGCGGCGTCCTCACGACGGGCGGGCTCGCGACCAACCTCGGCGCCGTGAGCCAGGGGCCGCTCTCCGGTCCCATGGACGCGGACCCGAACAACCAGGCCGGGCCCCAGGACACGGTGGTCGGCTCCTACTGCATCGGCACCTTCACCCGGACGTCGTCCGACCCCCTCTGGCTCCTGGTCGAGGGCTCCCACCCGCAGCCCAACAACGTGCTGCGCCCCCACCTCAACGCCTTCCAGATCCGCGACGTCACCGGCTCGAGCCTGGGCACCAACTACTGCGCGGCCAACGCCAACTCCACGGGCGCCGTGGCGGTCATGGGCGCCTCCGGGAGCTCGGTCGCGGCGTCGAACGACCTCACGCTCGAGGCGACGGACCTGCCCCCCAACTCCTTCTGCTTCTTCCTGACGAGCACCACCCAGGGCTTCGTCCAGAACCCGGGGGGCAGCCAGGGCAACCTCTGCCTCGGCGGCGCGATCGGGCGCTTCGTGGGGCCCGGTCAGATCGTGAACTCGGGCGCCGCGGGCGCCATCTCCCTGAGCATCGACCTGACCCAGCAGCCCACGCCCACCGGCCCGGTGTCGATCGCCGCGGGTGAGACCTGGAACTTCACCACCTGGTACCGGGACAGCGCCGGAGGGAGCCCGACGTCGAACTTCACCGACGGGCTCGAGATCCTCTTCAACTGACGGCCCGCGCTCAGCGCAGGCGGAGCGCGGCGCCGACGAACCGGTGGTCGCTGGGGTACTGCCCCTCCTCCTCGGTCCAGTCGATCCACGCCTCCTCCACGGAGAAGGCCTCGTCCACGAGCACGTGGTCGATCTTCGCCCCGCCGCGGCCGCCGCGGAAGCCGTGCCCGGTCCCCACCTCGGCCACGTCCGGCTCGGCGTCGCGGAAGGTGTCCCGGTAGCCCGCCTCGGCGAGCGCCCGCAGCGGCGGGCTCCCCTCCCCGGCGTTGAGGTCCCCGAGGACCACCGTCGGCATCGCCGCCCGCCCCGCCACGAAGCGGGCGATCAGGCGGGCGCTCTCGAGCCGCGCCTCCCGGCCGCGGTGGTCGAAGTGGGTGTTGACCACGCGGAGGACGGCGCCGCCCGCCTCACGGTCGGACAGCTCGGCCCAGGTCGCGATGCGCGTCAGCGCCGCGTCCCACCCCACGGCGCCGAGCCGATCCTCGGGCGCCAGCCGGAACGTCCCGGCGGCCCGCACCGTGAAGCGGCGCGCGTCCACCAGCAGGGCGGTCCACTCGCCGCGGTCCCCCCCGTCCCGGCCCTCCCCGAGGACGACGTGGTGCGGGAAGCGCGCACGCACCTCGTCCACCTGGAAGCGGAGCGCCTCCTGGAGCCCGAGCACGTCCGGCCGCGCCTCCTCGAGGACCCGCAGCGCCAGGGCCCGGCGCCGGGGCCAGGCGTGATCGCCGTCCCGGGCGGTCCCGTACCGGACGTTGGCGGTGAGCACCCGCAGCGGGGGCGCGGCGCCCTCCGCCTCCTGGACGGGGGTCGGCGCCGCGGCGGGCGCGAGGAGCGCCAGGGCGAGGGCCACCAGCGACAGGACGGAGAGCGTCCGGAGGAGCCGTGTCACGTCCATCAGCTCCCGCGGAAGGCGAAGTTGGCGTACGCGAGCTCGGCGGCGCCGAACCACTCGAAGCTCTGCGTGCGGAAGCGGCGCCAGTGGTCGAGGACCTTCCGGTACCCGGCGTCCCCCGCGGCCGCGTCGCTCAGGAGCTGCTCCGACGCCTCGCGGGCGGCGGACATGATCGAGTCGGCGAAGGGCCGGACCGCGATGTCCTTGGTGCGCAGCTCCGCGAGCGCCCCCGGGTTCCCGGCGTCGTAGCGGCTCTGCATGGTCCGCGCCGCGGCCTCGGAGGCCGCGCCGAGCACCGCGCGGTAGGACTCGGGGAGCCCCTCCCACTGGCCCTTGTTCACGTAGAACGACAGGTGCGGGCCGGGCTCCCACCAGCCCGGGAAGTAGTAGTTCTTGGCGACCTCGTGGAAGCCGAGCTTCAGGTCGTCGTAGGGCCCCACCCACTCGGTGGCGTCGATCGCGCCGCGCTCGAGGGCCTGGTAGATCTCGCCGCCGGGGAGGCTCTTCACGGAGACCCCGAGCTCCGCCATCACCTTCCCGCCGAGCCCGGGGATCCGCATCTTCAGCCCCTGGAGGTCGTCGACCGAGTTCACCTCCCCTCGGAACCAGCCCCCCATCTGGGTGCCGGTGTTGCCCCCCGCGAGGGCCACGCAGTTGAAGTCCGCGAGCACCTCACCGATGAGCTCGGCGCCGCCCGCCTCCTGGAGCCAGGCGGTCTGCTGTCGGGCGTTGAGCCCGAACGGGACGCAGGTCTCGAAGGCGAGGAGCGGCGCCTTGCCGATGTAGTAGTAGCCCGCCGTCTGGCCCATGTGGACCGCGCCCTTCTGGACCGCGTCCAGCACCTCGAGCCCAGGCACGATCTCACCCGCCTCGTAGGCGCGGATCCTGAAGCGCCCGTCCGTCATGGCGGCGACCCGCTCGCAGAAGACCTCGGCCGAGCCGAACATCGTGTCGAGGGTGCTCGGGAAGCTCGACTGCAGGCGCCACTGGATGCGCGGAGCGCCGGTGTGCACGGCGGGGGCGCCCTCCGTGCCCCCGCACGAGGCGAGGGCCGCGCCGGCAGCGGCGCCCCCCAGGAGGTCCCTTCGGCGGAGCGGTGCAGGCGGCTTCTGGTTCGCGGTGCTCATGGCAAGAGCATACGCGAGCACGGCGGGGACACCCCGCGCACCCGTGTCGCGTCGCGGCGCGGGCTCCCGCCGGAGCGTGCCTCCCGGCCGTCGGGGTCAGGTCCTGCGGATCCTCCCGGCGGACCCACCGCGAGCGTGCGCCGACGAGGCCGCCCGGAAGGTCAGGGTCACGCAGGGTTCCCGGTCGATGGAGACCCCGGTCGCTGGAGAACCCGGCAACTCGGGAACCCGGCAGCTGGGGAACCCGGTCACTCGACCGTCAGCACGAACCGCTCGGACCGGGCGACGCCGCCGGGCGCCGCGCTGTCGCGGATCCACCACTGGCCCTCGAGGCTGAGCCCGAGGAGCGCGGGGGTGGAGGTGAGCGGGAAGCTCCAGGTCCCGTAGCCCGCGCCGGGCCCCGAGCCGGAGAGGGCCACCGGGCCGCCCGGGAGCGGCAGGGTCCGCACGCCGAGGCCGCCGGGGAAGCCGCCGAGGTCGAGGACCCGCAGGCGCATGGCCGCGAAGGCGCCGCCGAGGCCGCCCGAGACGCCGACCCGAAAGCTCTCCGAGCCGAGGAACGGGGCGGGGGAGAGGATGAGCTCGGGGACGGCCCCTCCGCTCCCCGCCACGGCGCCCACGCCCGTGGGCGCGGGGTTGGGCACCGCGCGCTCGAAGCGCAGGGTCGGGCGGTCGAAGGGGAAGGTCTCCGCGGCGACGCGCGGGTCCGTGAGGGCGTGCATGAACGCGGTGATGTCGTCGATCTCCGCGGACGTCAGGATCAGCCCGTTCAGCACCGGATCGAGGTTGTCGAAGCCGCCGCCGATCCCCGTGCCGTAGATCGCCACGGTGTCGCGCAGGGTCTGCATCTGGGGCGCGCCGTTGTGGAACCAGTGGTTCCGCAGCGCCACGTTCCGCAGGGAGGGCGTCTTGAACTTGCCCGCGTCCCAGGCGTAGCCCGTGACGGCGCCGCGGCCCAGGTCCTCCGACGAGGGGCGGAGCGCCAGGGAGTGGTAGCCGTCGTTCGCGAAGAGCGGCGGCGTGTGGCAGACGGCGCACGCGGCGGTCGTCTCGAACGCCACCATGCCCCGCTGCTGCTGCATCGTCAGGGCCGACTGGTTGCCGAGCTGGAACTCGTCCCAGGGGGTCTGGTTGGCGACCAGCGTCCGCTGGTAGGTGGCGAGCGCGAAGGCGATCCGCACCGGCGTGATGTCCGCGGTCCCGAAGGCCAGGGTGAACAGGTCCGGGTAGGACGGGTACGCCACGAGCGCGGCCTGCACGTCCTGGGGCAGGTCCGTGGCCAGCGCGAGGGGGCGCGCGGCGGCGATGCGCGCGCCCAGCTCGGCGAAGGCCCGGCCCGGCTCGGCCATCTCCACGTCCGAGAGCAGCGGCCCGAGGGACTGGGACTCGAGGGCCCCGCCGGACGCGATCGCCGTGGCGCCGGTCACGGGGTCGATGAACTTGTTCGCAGCCCGCCCGTCCCAGAAGAGCTCGGTGAAGTAGCCCGCCGTGATGGGGCTCGGCGCGTACCGCCCGGTGACCTGGGGCTCGAGCCCGAAGAGCGCGGACGGCTCGAAGTGGCCGAACCCGTCCGTGTGGACCATGCCGGGGGAGCCGAAGCCGTCGTCGGCCGTCCCGAAGACGCCGTCGGCGCCGGGGTGGACCGTCGCCGGGCCGGAGCGGAGCTCGGCGCCGCCCACCGAGGGCACGTGGCAGGTCCCGCACGCCATCGACCCGTCGCTGGAGAGCTGCTCGTCCCAGAAGAGGATCTTCCCGAGGACCGCCTTCTCGGCGGTGACCGGGTTCTCCGGGGGCGCCGGGGGCGGCTGGAGGTTGCCCTGGGCGCTGCTCACCCCTGCCGTCCCGCACGCCACGAGGGCGGCGACGAGGGTGCTCGATCGGAGGACGCTCATGTCGGAATTCTACCGGGGTGCGAGAGGGGGCGGGGCAGGTCAGGGAGGCCCCCCGAGGGTCGGAGGTTCCCTCGATCGTGGGACAAGCCGTCACCGGGCTCCTGACAGCGCGTGGGCGCTCCGCGGGACCGGCTGTCGCACCCCGGGGCCAGGCAGGACACGCCCCGGACGCCTCCTCCGATCAGTCGGACGAACCGCGCATGGTGGCGGGCAGCGCGCCCCCCCCACTTCGAGACAGGCCGAGGGCCGGTCGCTCCACGAGGAGGTAGCTCGCGCCGCCGAGGAGGATGGACAGCAGCAGGGCCTGGAGGCCGACCGTGGGCCCGTGCCCGCCG
>JASFWR010000319.1:0-4445 GCA_050049155.1 Planctomycetota bacterium
ACGAGACCTACCGCCTCCACCACGACGGCCGCCTCGTCCACGTTGACGACGATCCCCTCGGGGAGCGCCCCCTCGAGGGGGACGGAGGCGGCGCCCGCCAGCGCCTGCAGGCCGTCCTCGACGCCTTCCCCCCCTGGACCCCTCCGGCCCGCGCACGCCGCTCCGACGGCGCGCGGGACTGACCTACCCCTCCATCGCCCGCCTCCGACCATGACCGCCCCTCGCATCGCCGCCTTCGCCGGCTCCTGCCGCGCCGCCTCCCTGAACCGCAAGCTCCTCGCCGCCGCTGTCGCCATGGCGGAGGAGGCCGGCGCCGAGGTGGACGTGATCGACCTGTCGACGCTCCCCATGCCGATCTTCGACGAGGACCTCGAGGCCCAGGGCACCCCGCCGGAGGCCACCGCCTTCAAGGAGCGGCTCAAGGCCGCCGACGGCTTCCTCATCGCCTCCCCCGAGTACAACTCCTCGTACCCGGCCCTCGTGAAGAACGTCATCGACTGGGCCTCCCGGCCCGCCGCGGACGAGCCCATGCTCGCGGCCTTCTCCGGGAAGGCGTGCGGCCTCCTGGCCGCCTCGCCCGGGGCCCTCGGCGGCATCCGGATGCTGCCCCAGCTGCGGCTCCTCCTGTCGAACATCGGGGTCCACGTGGTCCCCTCCCAGTTCGGCCTCGGCCGGGCTCACGAGGCCTTCACCGAGGACGGCGGGCTCCAGGACGAGCGCGTCCAGGGCATGGTCCGGCAGGTGGTGACCCAGACCCTGGCGCAGGCGAGCCGCTGATCAGAGCTCGCCCCACCCCCGCCAGACGTCGAGCGGGGGCAGGGCGGCTCGCAGGCGCACGGCCTCCGGGCGCGTGGGGTGCGGCACCTCGAGGGAGAGGGCGTGCAGCGCCACGCTCCGGTCCGGGAGCGGGGCCTCCGCGCCGTACCGCAGGTCGCCGCAGAGCGGGGCCCCCAGGGACGCCATGGCGACCCGCAGCTGGTGGGAGCGCCCGGTGACGGGCGTGAGCCGGACGAGGCTCCGCCCCCGCCGGTCAGCGAGCCGCTCGAAGCGGGTCGTGGCCAGCTTGGACCCCGGCGTCCCCTCGGGCACCACGCGGACCGTGTTCCGGCTCGTGTCCTTCAGGAGCCAGTGTTCGACGACGCCGCCCACCTCGGCCAGGGGGCGCGAGGTGACGGCCACGTAGGTCTTCTCGGCGCCGCCGTCCCGGAAGCTCGCCGAGAGCCGGGCGGCGCCCTTGCTCGTGCGGCCGAAGCAGACCGCCCCGCTCACGGGCCGGTCCAGCCGGTGCACGACCCCGAGGAACACGTCCCCGGGCTTGTCGAACTCGCGCTTCAGGAACCCCTTGGCCCCGTCGAGGAGGCTGGGGTCGCCGCTGGAGTCGGGGACCACGGGGAGACCCGCGGGCTTCGCGACGCCGAGGACGTGGTTGCAGCAGTGGAGGACCTCGAGGTCCATCACGCCTCCCGGTCGTGGGCGCAGCCCCGGGCCCAGCGGGCGCAGAACCCCGCGGGCAACCGCCGCGGCGCCCCCTCCCCCGCCGGCGCCTCGGGGATGGCGAGCTCGCCCGCCTGGACCGAGCCCCCGTCAAGGTCGCCGAAGAGGTTCTGCAGGGCGAGGGGTGAGTGGCCCACGGCGTAGGTGGAGAGGACCACGAGGGCGGCGGGGTTGGCGAGCTGCCCCGCCACCTCGACGAGCTCCGCGAGGTGCTCCTCCAGGCGCCAGACCTCGCCCTTGGGGCCGCGGCCGTAGTGGGGCGGGTCCATCAGGACGACGTCGTAGGTCGACCCGCGGCGCACCTCGCGGCGAGCGAAGCGCAGAGCGTCCTCGCACACGACGCGCATGCCGCTCCGCCCCAGCCCGCTGGCCTCGGCGTTGTCGACGGCCCAGGTGATGGACGCCTTGGACGCGTCCACGTGGGTGACCTCCCAGCCCGCCCTCGCCGCGAGGACGCTCGCCGCACCGGAGTAGCCGAAGAGGTTGAGCAGGCGCAGGGGGCGCCCCTCCAGCTCCTCCCCGAGGCGCTCCACCAGGGCCCAGTTGGCGGCCTGCTCGGGGAAGAGCCCCACGTGCTTGAAGGGGGTCGGGCGGATGAGGAGGCGGGCCTCTCCCTGCCGGATGGTCCACGCGGGGTGCTCGCCGCGCGCCTCGTCCGGGGCCCCGGGCCGCGCCTCCCAGCGGCCGCCCCGGTCCGACTCCCGCACGAAGGTCAGGTCGGCGGCGGCCCACCGGGCGTCGTCGAGCCGACGCCGCCACAGGGCCTGGGGGTCGGGGCGGCGGAGGACCACCGGCCCGAAGCGCTCCAGCTTCTCCCCCCCGCCGCTGTCGAGGAGGGCGTGGCCCTCGAGGGGCGGGGCTTCGAAGACGGAGGGCTTCACGGGCCGAATGGTATCCGCGGTCCCGGCGGGCCGCAGCGCGCGCCTCAGGCGTGGACCCCCGGCGCCTCCTGCCCGGTGCGCTCCACCCACTCCCCGTAGTCGCCCGGGTACACCGACGCGCCGCCCCCCGACAGGTCCAGGACGCGGTTGGCCAGGCCGCGGAGGAAGGTCCGGTCGTGGCTGACGAAGATCATCGTGCCCTCGAACCTGGAGAGGGTCTCCACGAGCATCTCCTTGGTGGCGAGGTCCAGGTGGTTGGTGGGCTCGTCGAGGACGAGGAAGTTCGGCGGGTCGAAGAGCATCTGCGCCAGCACCAGCCGCGAGCGCTCCCCCCCGGAGAGGACGCGGATCGGCTTCTCGATGTCGTCGCCCGGGAAGTCGAAGCACCCGAGCAGGTTCCGCTTGGACGGGGTCGTGGCCGTGGGGAAGGCGCCGTCGATCTGCTCCCACACGGTGAGGTCCGGGTCCAGGACCTCGAGGGCCGACTGGGCGAAGTAGCCCATGCGGAGGGAGGCGCCGAGCCGGACCGTCCCCTGGTCCGCATCGATGACCCCCGCGATCAGCTTGAGGAGGGTCGACTTGCCCGCGCCGTTGGCCCCCATGACGCACCACCGCTCCCCGCGCTTCACCTCGAGGTCCAGCCCCGCGTAGACCGAGTGGTCCCCGTACGCCTTGTGGACACCGTCGAGCGTCGCCACGTCGTTGCCGGACCGCGGCGGGGTCCCCACGCGGAAAGGCACGAGGACGCGGCGCTTGGGGGGCTCGAGCTTCTCGATCTTCTCGAGCTTCTTCACCCGCGACTGCACCTGGGCGGCCTTCGCCGCGTGCTTGTCGAAGCGCTCGATGAAGCGCTCCTCCTTCTTGAGCATCGCCTGCTGGCGGCTGAAGGCGGCGTCCTGCTGCTGGGCGCGGACCTGCCGCTCGCGGTCGTAGAAGTCGTAGTCCCCCGAGTACTGCACGAGCTCCCCGGCGTCGATCTCGAGGATCCGACCCACCACGCGGTTCATGAAGTCGCGGTCGTGACAGGTCATGAGGAGGGTCGCGTCCGTGGCCTGGAGGAACTTCTCCAGCCAGAGGATCGACTCGATGTCCAGGTGGTTCGTGGGCTCGTCGAGGAGCAGCACGTCGGGCTTGCCGATCAGCACCTGCGCGATGGAGACGCGCATGCGCCACCCGCCCGAGAGGGCCGCGAAGGGCCCGTCGATCTGCTCCTGGCGGAAGCCGAGGCCAGCCAGGACCTCCTGCGCGGTGGACTCCAGCTCGTAGCCGCCGAGCTGCGCGTACTCCCCCTGGATCTCGCCGAAGCGATCCAGGATCTCGTCCATGCGATCGGCCTGCTCGGGGTCGGCCATGGCCACCTCCAGGGCCGCCACCTCCTCGTGGAGCTGCCCGAGCCGCCCGCTGCCCGCGATGGCCTCCTCCAGGACGGTGCGCTCGGTGGCCTCCGCGGCGTCCTGCTTGAAGTACCCGATGGTCAGGTGCCGGGGCACCGTCACCTCCCCGCTGTCCGGCTGCTCCTCGCCCACGATCAGGCGGAACATCGTGGACTTGCCGGAGCCGTTGGGCCCCACGAGGCCCACCTTGTCGCCGGGGTCGAGCTGGCACGAGGCGCCGGTCAGGAGGGCCTGGCGTCCGAAGTGCTTCGAAACGTTCGAGAGGGAGATCATGGGCGAGAGAGCATACCGGGGGTGGCCCTCGCGGGCCCGCCGCTGCGGCGGCCGTCCCGTCAACGGGCGAGGGCCGGCTCCGCGCGGAGCCGGCCCTCGCCGTGGAGCGCAAGGCGGGACGCCCTGACGCTCATCGTGGTCCCGTGAAGGTCAGTCCTGCTTCGCGGCGGCCTTCTTGGACTCGCAGCAGGCCTCGGCCGGCTTGTTGGCGACCGTCGCGGCCTTCTCCTTCGTCGCGGAGCAGCACTCGGACTTGGCGGCGGCCTGCTGGGCCTTCGCGCCCTGGCAGCACTCGCTCTTCGCCGGCTTGGCAGCCACCGTCGCGGCCTTCTCGGCGCAGCACTCCGACTTCGCCGCGGCCTGCTGGGCCTTGGCGGCGGAGCAGCACTCACTCTTCGCCGGC